>NZ_CEZLMY010000018.1:0-36285 GCF_983033635.1 Psychromonas sp.
AAGTATCTCTGTTTAGCTGGAAATTTATTTAGCAAAAGGAGAAATATCATGCCTAGGTATATGATTGAACGGGATATCCCCGAAATTGGCACAGCGGATCATGATGCATTACGTGAAGCGGCCGGGAAATCCAATGGCGTGCTTAATGATATGAAAGCAGAACGCAAAAATGTTCAGTGGGAACATTCTTATGTAACCAGCAATAAAACCTTCTGTATCTATCTTGCCGACAATGCGGAACTCGTCGATGAACATGCACAACGTAGCGGCTTTCCGGCTACAAAAGTAACAGAAATCAAACGTGTAATTGATCCCGTGACTGCTGAAGGTTAAATATATGCAAACATCTAATGGTTATTGAACAACTTGGTTATGTTATTAATTTCTTATGGACAATTAATAACATAACTAATTACTTTCTCGAAAATAAACGAGGAGATAAACATGATTAAAGTAGCAGTAATACAACACGCTCCGGTGTTGTTTGATCGTCATAAAACCATTCACAAAGCAGTGCAGTTAATCGCACAAGCGGCCAAAGAAAAAGCGCAATTAGTAATATTTCCGGAGGCATTTATTTCAGGATATCCAGCCTGGATATGGCGCTTAAGACCCGGTAGTGATTGGACCGTCAGTGAGAAATTACACCAAGCTTTATTGGATGCAGCGGTTGATATTGATGCAGGCCAGCTTAAACCGATACAGGAGGCGGCTAAGTTACATAATGTGACAGTGGTTTGCGGATTAAATGAACGAGACGGTCAATTAAGCCGATGCACAGTGTATAACTCAGTAGTTACGATCGGCAATGATGGTGAGCTATTAAATCGCCATCGTAAACTGATGCCTACCAATCCGGAGCGTATGGTCTGGGGATTTGGCGATGGCTCAGGCCTGAATGTCGTTGACAGCCCAGCCGGGCGTTTAGGTACATTAATATGCTGGGAAAACTATATGCCGTTGGCTCGTTATAGCTTGTTTGCCCAAGGAGTGGAAATTTATATTGCTCCCACCTATGACTGTGGTGAAGGCTGGATTGGTAGCATGCAGCATATTGCGCGTGAAGGTCGTTGCTGGGTGATAAGCAGTGGTGTTGCATTAAACTGTGCAGATCTGCCCGATGATTTTCCTGATAAACAGCAATTATACCCCGATCCGGATGAATGGATTAATAACGGAGACTCACTCGTTGTCGCACCCGGCGGTAAAATTATAGTGGGTCCGAAACATAAAGAGCATGGCATCTTGTATGCTGAAGTGGATTTACAGCAAGTGGCTAACGCAAAACGTGTTTTGGATGTGGCGGGCCATTATTCTCGACCGGATGTATTTACTCTGCATATTAATAAACAGCCGCAAAGCCCGATAAAAGTGACATAAACAACAGCTTAATTCCGATAAAACGGATCGATTATTTGCGCAATGGGATCGGCCGGTTAAGGATGAAAATTCGGGTTTGGCTTATCGACAGATAGCGCAAGGCTTTGTTATAAAACATAAAGTTAATATAACTTATGTAAACAGGAAAAAATTTAGCCCTTGCTCGGCGGGCAATACTTTTCCTGTTTTTTTGTTTCGTGTTTAAAAAAACAGCAAAAACAGGAGCTTCTACGCCCCTAAAGCAAAATAAGCGCCTACGCCCCCATAACACAATGACTCTAAAATCATAAATTATTTTACACTTTTTTGTCTGTGATTCTTTTATTGATCATAGTTTTACACTTTGCTTTTCTTGTTAATTGGGGAGTGTGACCCGTAACAGTTTCAGTTTCGCCCATATATGCTTAAATGCCTGACTTTTATTATTTAGTCCTATTTTTAAGCTTTTAAGGTATATATATATGATGTTACGGAAAACTCTATTAGCTCTATCTGTCTCAGCTTTACTTACCGCCTGTGCTGGTGGTAGTGGTCAGTCGGCTTCAGAAGCAAAACAGTCTGCAATCCTGGATGTTAAGGTTGAGCAAGCAAAAAGCGCTTCTGATAATCACCTGGTCTGTAATCAGCCAGATAGTGCAGAAGCGGCCTGTAACCTGCGTATGTATCAGGTAATGGTTGAATCTTTTGTTGATGCCGATAGCACGGCCGGTTTTGGTACGGGTTACGGTACAAGTCATCATAACGGTGATATTGCTGGTGTTACCGCCTCTCTGGACTATATTAAATCATTAGGTATAAATACCATTTGGCTAACACCAATATTTGAATCTATTGCTCGTGACGGTCAGGATCAGTGGGCAGATCGCCTTGATGCTACAGGATATTTCAGCAGTGATTATTTCAAGATAGATCCTAAGTTCGGAACACTAGAACAGGCTAAAGAATTAGTAGAGCAGGCTCATGCCAAGGGCATGTATGTAATCTTTGATGGTGTTTTTGGCCATCACAAAGGTAACGTAGTCGCTTCACCTGAAGGTCGTTTGCCAACAACAGGTAAAGCGCAGGGTAATGCTGGTTTTCATGCAAAATTCCCTGAAGATACTGAGTTCTATAAAGAGGTTGCGGCATACTGGGTAAACGAACTGAAGATTGACGGCTGGCGTCTTGACCAAGCCTATCAGCTGCCACTTGAACAGTGGAATGAAATCAGTAAAGTTGTAAAAACAGCATCTGCTGCTCAAACATATACATTTAACGGTGAAACTGTTAACCCGCTTGGTTACATGGTTGCTGAAATCTGGCGTACCGGCGCAAATGATATAGCTGCACAAGGTTATGGCAGCGAGAAAGCTCCGGCTCTTCCTTCTGCATTTGATTTCCCTGTGCGTTACTCAGTGGTACAGACTTTTGCTGTCGATGAAAACAGTGGCGGCAATCGCCCTGCAACCCATTTAGATGAAGCACTATTCTCTCATGTTTCTTACCCTAGCCATGCGATGCCTAATCTAATGTTAGGAAATCACGATTTAGTACGTTTTGGCGATCTACTGCAACGCGGCAATATTGCAGATCCTGAAGATGCTGAATATTGGGAACGTCACAAGGCAGCCCTAAGCTTTATGGCAGCTTACAGTGGTCCAATCACTCTTTATTATGGTGAAGAGATTGGAGCTCAAGTAGATGATTTTGCAGCTAAAATCCAAAAATGTTCAGGTGATAGCGGCATGTGTGATGATCACGTAGCTCGCTCTAATGTGAAAATTGAAGGTATTGCGACGACTGTTGGCGGTGAAATAGGCGTACTTAATGCGCAGGAATCCGATCTTAAGCAATATGTATCATCACTGATGGCAATGCGTAATGCCCATCCAGCTCTATATAACGGTAGCCGTACTCATATCCATTCTGATGATGCGATTTATATCGACCGCAAAGATGCTACTGATGATCATATCCTTTACCTAGTAAATACGAAGGCTAAAGAGGCTAAAATCACACTTACGGCTGAAGCAATCGGCAGTAACGGTGCCCTGAATAACTTATTAGCAGAGCAAACCGTTAACTTAGTAAACGGTCAGTATGAATTAACACTTGCACCATTTACAGCCGCTTTTTATGAGATAGCGTCACCTTCGAAAGAGGGACCAAGCATCGCAGCAAAAGCAGGCGGTCTAACGGGTGCAGGTGTTCTTGCAAAATGTAATGCTCCAACATACAAAGGAAAAGGACCACTTGGGAAGAATATATGGATTCGTGGTACCTATAAAGGGGGTGATGGTTTTAATGCAATACCAAGCTCACGTAAATTTAAATACAAAGGTAAGGGTGTTTACCAAGTTGTTGTGAAAGAGAAACAAGCAAGTGCATTCTCATTCAAATTTGCAGCTGGCGACTGGTCATCTGAATTTGCAGTTGCTAAATCTGGGAGCGTAATCATTGGCCAAGAACAAGCAATGATGACAGCATCTGGAATGGGTACTGAATCACCAATCACTATCCCGGAAGCGGGAACTTATGTTTACAGCTTTAAAGTAGATAAAACCCTTAAGGGCGGAACTATGATGGTTAGCAAATGTGAGTAAACTTTTAACGCTAGGTTAAAAGTTTATTATAACTAAAAATCGGACGGCTATGGAAATCCATAAATGTCCGATTTTTTTTACTCGTTTTTTAGATACTTGCTAATAAAATATTACGACTGGATTCAAGGGTTACTGATTGTTTTTCACCGAAATGAGTCATCGCGTGACGCTCGAGTTGTTTGGCAATAACATCCGCAACATCCGAGCCTAAATTGTAATCAGCTATACGTGCCTGCATTTTATTGATAATAAACGCTTATCCTACTGGCTTGATGAGTATCAGCTCAGTGATAATGCCAGCAGGTCAGTGTATCCAGGTAAAGATTTAATACCCCATCGAATCAGGCTATTAATCGATTTTCTGTTAAATCATTTTCAAAATAAGATTTAGCAAATTACTGAGAAAAGGCTATTCTTTTTACCATAGAAATAACCTTAACATGATAATAATCGTTTGAATAACAGATAACTAAAGCTCTAAAGGATGAATATGGAACTTATTACGATCAAAGCATTTGTGTCGTTTACCCTAGCGATTATTTTGCTGTTTATCGGTAAATACGCAACTCTCAACTCAAGCCTATTACGTAAATACAGCATTCCAGAACCAGTAATTGGTGGTTTTGTTTGTGCAACCGTTGTTGCGTTATTTTATTATCTATTTAATATCGAAATTCATTTTGATTTAGAAGTTCGCGATATTCTTCTGCTCTATTTCTTCGCAGGTATTGGCTTAAACGCTGACTTTAAAACCCTACTCTCTGGTGGCAAACCACTAGCGCTATTAACCGGCATTGCCGTGATCTACATAGTGTTACAAAACATCCTCGGTATTAGTGTCGCCACCGCCTTTGGATTAGAGCCATTATTAGGGCTAATGTCTGGTTCAATTTCACTAATTGGCGGCGTTGGCACGGCCATGGCATGGGCACCTATTTACGAAGAGATGGGCATACAAGGTGCTGCTGAAATGGGTATCGCCAGTAATACCATAGGTCTGATCCTAGCTTGTGTGATGGGAGGCCCTATTGCAAACTACTTAATTAACCGCCATAAATTAACACCGAGTGACGATCATCATTTAGATATCGGTATCAGCCATAAAGACCACGTAAAGCTCGATCATTTTGGGGTATTACATGCCTGGTTAATATTAAATGTCAGTTTAATGATTGGTTACATGCTGGACATGTTAATTGCTGAAACAGGGTTGAAATTGCCTATGTTTGTTTCCTGTTTAATTGCTGGTATTTTTATTGGTAACTTTAAGAGTTTGGTATTAAAGAGAAAAACAAATGAAAATACACAACAAGGTTTAGGTTTAATTTCAGATATCTGTCTTGGCATGTTCCTGACCATGGCACTAATGGCATTGCAGTTATGGCAGTTACAAAGTGCGATTGCCTACTTAAGCTCGGTGATGTTCCTGCAAGCCCTGCTCTCAATCGTTTTTACAGTGTTTATCGTTTACCGGTTTATGGGCAAAGATTACCAAGCCGCCGTTATAAGTGCGGGTTTTGGCGGGATAACGCTTGGCTCCACCGCCACTGCGATTGTTAATATGACCGCAGTCACACAGCAATATGGCGCAGCCCATCGCGCATTTATTGTCGTGCCTTTAGTATGTGGTTTCTTTATTGATTTAGCTAACGCATTAATCATCAACTGGTTTGTAGGTTTTCACGGTTAATTAATAGCAATCCGCATAAATATCTGGTCAATCTTGCTAGTTAAAAGTAAATAGAACGTCCACAAAAAGCAGCGAGTATTTGCTGCTTTTTGCTATGGCGTTAAGCTCAAGCGAATAGTAAACGCAACCACATACCTAGCGGTGATGTGAACCCTGTTGTCACAGACTTGATTTCACCTTTATCAATAATAAAAATAGTTGGTGTGAACGACACGCCCCACGCTTTACTTATCTGACCTTTGGCATCGTTAATAACGTTAAAATCATACTCTTTTGCCTGCAAATATTGCTTGATTCTAGCGGGCTCTCCCGAAGCTAACGCCACCGTCACCACCTGAGAATGATTGGAAAGAAAATCAACCGAAGGAGAAACAGTGCTGCAGACTGCACACCATGTTGCCCAGAAATAAACCAATACAGGTTTTTCCTGACTGAGCGCTGCTAAATCCAATTTTTCACCTTGTACAGAAGTTTGTATTAAATCAGGCGCCTGCCCTGAAACCATCGACTGACTGCGCCAAATATCAACAGCAAAAGCAACAAGGGTGGCTATCAATAACAGGATAACCACCTCTTTTATCCAACCCAATACACCTTTGGTTTTTTTATGATCTTCAGTCATTATTGAGCCCTTTTGCCTGTTGGATAGCAGAAAGCACCGATTCAGTGGTTAATATCGTTGCTAAAGGAATGCCTTGCGGTGCCCCCGGGCCGTAAACAATATTAAATGGCACACCAAAGCGCCCATAGGATTGTAAATAAGCAGTGACTGCATCAGAAGGTACAGTCCAATCACCTTTCATAATCATAATATTGTCGTCTTGCAGCAGGCTGTAGATAGGCTCTTGTAATAACACGCCGATTTTATTCGCCTTACAAGTTACACACCAGTCCGCGGTAACATCAACAAATACCACCTTACCCTGCTTAACTTGTTGTTCAATCTGCTCACTATTTAAAGGAACCCATTTTAACTCGGCAAGTGGGGTAACCCATTTATTAGCGGTTAAGCTGGCAACAAGCGTAATGGCAACGCTACTGACTAAAATAGTGGCCAAGACAATCATTAACACTTTTTTACCACGCTTATTGCCGATTAAGAGCAATAATAAAATAGTTAGCAACAGACCGATTAAGAGCGTAAGCGTGCTACCAATAAAGATGGTTAATAAACTTAACAGCCAGTAGCTGGTAATTAAAATCATTAATGCAAAAACGATTTTTATGCTATTCATCCATTTCCCTGGTTTTGGTAACCATAGAGCAGTTGATGGAAACAGGGCTATCAATAACCAGGGCAATGCCATACCCAGCCCTAATGCAGTAAAAATAATAAATAACTCAAAAGCTGATGCACCTAAAGCAAACGCCACCGCTGTGCCTAAAAATGGCGCGCTACAAGGCGTTGCTAATAACGTCGCAAACATACCCTGCAGGTAATAACCTAAATAGGATTGTGAGCCTCTCGTCGCTAACCATGTTTGTGCTTTTGCTGGTAACTGAATTTCAAATAATCCCAGCATATTAGCGGCAAACAGGGCTGTGACAGCCACCATCACACTAATAAAATAAGGGCTTTGGAATTGAATCCCCCAACCTAATGCTTGCCCTGAAAATTTAAGCATCAATAAAAAAGCCGCTAATAACCAGAAAGAACTCAAAATACCTGCCGATGAAGCGAGGAACTGCCAGCGAATCTGCTTACGTTCAATGCCATGAGCCGATAGTACGGTACTTAATTTCATCCCTAATACAGGTAAGACACATGGCATGATATTTAAAATAAGCCCGCCGATTAGCGCAAATATAAACATCGACAAAACCGTATTGGACTCACTCAAAATAATTTTCCCTGATGGCTGGGTAGCGAGCTCCACTGCCAAGTCATTATCAATCACAGTGACATTCAATAAACGGCCATTTAAATCAAGCTTACCTGTCCAGCTGCTGGCAATAATTTCTGCGCTTATCTGATCACCTGCAATCGTTATTTCAGGTGTTGAAAAGCTAACACCATCAAGCTCACTATCAGATGAATCAACAAAAAGATCGGGAGATAACCAGCCCATTTTATTCTCAACTTGTACAACTAGCGTTTGTTTTTGATTATCCCAGGAAGAGCGAAATCCAGTAATTGTTGAACTGGTTTGTCTGTTTTCAATAGCTTGTAGATCAACTTTCATTGGTACAGCACCAAGTGCCTGATTATAAGCAAAAAATGCGTCGTCATTGATCGCCAAATTTTCACTTTCAAAGTTCAATTCAATTTCGTAGTCGCTCAATACACAAATATTGGTGCATGACGCCATGGTTAAAGTACCTTTTAAAAGCACAGGTTTTGCAAAATCTTGAAGATGCAAAGTAATCGGGAAGTTAATAACCCCCTTGTAACCCAAGGTTTCCACTCCCAATACGGGATAACGTTTAGGAGCAGGCCACGCCCAAACAACTTCGCCGATATTTGATGAGGTCGAAAAATCAAAAGAGGGTGCAACACCTCCTTCTCCCGGTGAGCGCCAGTAGGTTTTCCATTCTCCCTCTAACCTCACTTGCAAAACTGCATTAACGGTCTTTAATAATGAGGAACTTTGCCCAGTTAACTGCATCTGCACAGAAACGGGCGGGTGATTAGGATTAATTAACCACCCAGTTGAGGTTTGCTCAAGGGAGCTATTAGCCGCAATAACAACACTGCTAAAAAAAGAAAAACTCAGCAGTAAACTGACTAAAACAGAGCGAATAAAATGGATCAATTTGTTCAATTGGAAATCTCCAAATAATAGGAAAAAGCAGGCAATTATAACTAGCTACCTAATATAGAAAGGGAATTTGCATGAAAAATTTCATCCTAAAAATACAAGGCGCTGTGTTTATCTTGAGGGAGTATTGAGATACTTTGCTTTTTCTGTGTTGTTTATCAAAGCCATAAACTCATCAAGATATTAAATATATGCAATAATTATCTATTATCTGAGCCTATTAATCTAAAATATTTCAGCAAGATACAAAGGTAGTTTTCTATAATTGCCAAATCCCTAAAAAGAAAAGCACTCGACAGAATTGGAAGACAATATAATTTAGACCAGCATTTAAAGATACAGTGCAATTGTTAAAACCTAGCGTGAATAATTATATTTTTAACGCTATGCACTTGATCAATCACGTGGTTCACATTACTGGCATATTTGACTATCTAGAGTATAAAAATCGCACTATGATAAGTAAACATTCTATCAGCTAACTGCAAAATTCAGGCTTTTAATATGACATCATTTTCAATCATTTTACTGATAGTTTTATTAGTGGTTGGTTTACGCCTGCTAATTATTGAGCGTAGTCATCGAACCATCAAGCGAACCCATCACCATTTACAAGCGCTGATAAACAGCATTCCAGATCTCACTTGGGTTAAAGATAAAGAATCACGATTTTTATTAGTTAACACACAATTTTCTAGAGCATTTGGTTTTGCTAAGGAAGATATTATAGGAAAAACGGACTTTGATATCAGCGTAGATCCGGAGCAAGCTCAAGGTTATTATGAAGATGATATGAAAACCCAGAAACAGAGAAAAACATTTCATACTGAAGAGCAGATAACCGGCTCAGATGGCACTGTTGGATGGTCTGAAACAATAAAGGTTCCGGTATTTGATAACCACAATCAGATCGTGGGAACGGCAGGAATGGCCCGAGATATCACCAAACGAAAACATGCCGAGCAGAAAATGGTTCACCTTGCTTATCATGATCATCTTACCGATTTACCAAACCGTATATCTTTTAACCAGCGTATCACCAAGTTATTAAACCTGAATAATTGTACTGTCGCGGTCATCTTGTTCGATTTGAATAATTTCAAAACAATCAATGACAGCTTAGGCCACACCCGCGGTGATGAAGCCCTTGTGCAGATATCAAAGCGATTAAAATCATTGGTTGATGACAATACTATCGTCGCGCGATTAAGTGGCGATGAATTTGTTATCGCTCATAACTATTCTAAGCTGGAGAATTCACTCGAAAAACTACAAGTTGCATTACTGCAGAAATTCGAAGCACCAGTAGTACTCAAAGAAGTAAATTACAATATTAGTGCCAGTTTTGGTATTGCCGTTGCCCCGCAAGACGGACGTGATTATGAAACCCTGTTAAAACATGCTGATTTAGCCATGGCACAAGGCAAAATAAATAAGAACAACCATTGCGTGCATTTTATTCAAAAATTCGCCGATGAATTACTTTATAAAATGAGATTATCCAATCAATTACATTATGGTCTGGAGAAACAAGAATTTAGCTTAGTCTATCAGCCCAAAATAGATTCAAATACAGGTGCTTTAGTTGGGGGCGAGTCACTTCTGCGCTGGAAAACAGATAATGAACAATGGATTTCACCCGCAGACTTTATTCCAATCGCCGAGAAAAATGGTTTTATTATTGAACTTGGTAATTGGGTAATAAAAAGTGTCCTTCAACAAATTAGATACTGGCTTGATAATAACATTCAGGTCGTCCCTGTATCGATTAATGTATCGGCAATTCAACTGCGTCAACCTACTTTTGCTGACTATCTGTTTCAGCAACTCGAGCGCTATCAGATACCCGGTAATTTACTGGAAATTGAACTCACAGAAGGGGTGTTGATGGAAAATATTGAAGAGATGATTACGCTGCTCAATAAGATACGCAAAAAGGATATTGTGATTAGTATTGATGACTTCGGTACTGGTTATTCAAGCCTCTCTTATCTTCCGCAATTACCAATCGACACCTTAAAAATAGACCGCGCATTTATTAGCAATCTTCATCTTAATTTGGATAATCAAAAAATCGTACAAACCATTGTCAGTCTTGCCAACAATTTTAATCTGGCTGTTATTGCTGAAGGTGTCGAAACAGAAGAGGAGCTGGCCGAAACCCGCAACTGCGGCATTAATAATGTTCAAGGTTATTATTTCTCACGTCCATTACCAGTCTCTGAGTTAGAAAACAGATGGTTAAACCATACAGATAACAGAATGGACAGTTAAACAGCTCTAACTTAACACTGTCCACAGTTACCTTTATGCTTTTATTTATTAGCCTCTATTGGTGTAACTTTAGCCGCGACAGCAATAAATCTTGCGCCCTGTTCACCCGCTTGAACAAAATGGCTTTCTCCAGGAAGGATCAGGTGAGTATCTCCAGGGTTTAATATCTGCTGAATAACATCACCATTTTTATCAACAAGATCAATTGTTAATTGCCCTTCCAACAGATAATAGAGCTCTTCTGTATCAAGATGAGCATGCAAACCTACACTTGCATCAGGATCTAAACTTGAATCCATAAACAGTTCGATACCACTTTTCAGTAATCGCTCTTGTTTATCAGGCTGTTCGTTATACAGCCATTTGCCTATTAACTTACCACTTCCCTGCTGTCCTTTCGGAGCGTCAAAGTTTTCATGAGCCGGCGTATATAATACATTAGCGATCCCCTCTTTTATCTTAAATCGAGCGCTGTTTTCATCCCCTTGAGGTGTATATACAGGGATATTACTACCATGAAACTCTTCTTCAGTTAAAATTTTAGCCATACCAATCTCTCTCCTTTATTTGTGATATTTTCATGTACTGAATGCAGTACCATTCCGTTGAAAAACTTATTATATGCCCTAATAAAGCTTTTGTTGTATATTATCAAGCTCATTTACCTGTAGGAAACATGATGAATTATAAAGCCGCAATTTTTGATATGGATGGTCTTCTTTTAGATACAGAAAGAGTGTGCCAACAAGCATTTCGTGAAGCGTGCGAAGCCCTGTCACTGCCTATGTTAGAAGATGTGTATTTAGGGATTATCGGCTGTAATGCCCAGGGCATTAAAAAAGTAATTTGTGATGGTTACGGGGAAGATCTTGATTACGAGCAATTACGAATAGAGTGGATGAACCGTTATCATCCAATCGTTGAGCAGCAGGCTATCCCAGTAAAGAAAGGCGTTATAGATTTATTAGATTGGTTAAAAGCGCAGTCAATTCCGATCGCGGTTGCCACATCAACCCATAAAGAGCTGGCAATCACCAAGTTAAAGCTGGCGGGATTATTCGACTATTTTGAGCACCTCAGCAACGGCTGTGAAGTCAGCAAAGGCAAACCCGATCCGGAAATATTTCTGCTTGCAGCAAGCCGTTTAAATATATCTGCGCAACACTGTCTCGCGTTTGAAGATTCAAGTAACGGTGTACGCTCAGCTATTGCCGCTGGAATGCAGGTCTACCAAGTACCGGATCTGGTAAAACCCTGCGCAGATATTATTGCTTTAGGTCATACCATTAGAGATTCGTTATCGGATGCATTAAACCACCTAAAAAAACAAAGTGTTCGCTAGAGGAATAAGCTCTTTGAACTGAAAAACAAAAAGGAGATGCCGACACTGGCTATCCTTTTTTTATCTCATTATTCGCAGTTACAACTCCATTTCTGCTAACTCAGTTAAATATACCTACTCAGTCTTCCCAGCAAGTTCATTTTTCATTATCGTAATATCCATCGTATATTACGCTCGGATCACAATTAAGAACACCAACCGCTTGAAATTGTTAACTATTACCACTAGTATGCCGACATTACTTTTAGTTGCTTTTTAGTTGCTATGAATGAATCATCACAAATCACATATATGGATATAATTATGACTGGAAACATAAAATTTTTGGCGGTTATTTTTGCTTTTATTTTATCAGGCTGTTCTCACCAAATTCAGCTGAACCCTGAAATGAAAGAATTTACCGAATCAGAGCAAAAGATAGATAAAACGGTTGGTTACTTTATCACTAAAGAAGATATTAAAAAAAGCGTTACAACTCCTGGTGGCGGCGGGGATAGCGTGACATACACCCCCTATAAAGACACTGAAACCGTGTTGTATACCGTTCTTATGAATAAATTTTCAGATGTCTATAAAGTAGATTCTCTTGAAGACAATAATTTCATTGAAGAAAATAATATTCAGTATGTTTTCATTCCCAAGCTAATAACAGATTCCAGTTCGGACAGTGCATTAACATGGCCTCCTACCAATTTCACTATCAGCTTGTCATGTCAAGCAATTGAAAGTGAAGGAAAAGTTGTTTGGGAAAAAACCATTGACGTTGAAGGTAATGCTGAATTTGATGAATTTAAGCATGACTTTTCACTATCAGCAAGGCGTGCGACAGAGCAAGCCTTCGTTAAGCTAGCTGAAGAGTTAGAAAATCAAACTGCATTTACAGAATAGAGAAGAAAATATTATGAGATACCTACTTTTACTCAGCATTATGATTATCAGTGGTTGTTCAGTGGCTACGCCACCTTACGAACCCACCATTAGTAATGCTCAAGTGATAAAAAAAAGTGATGTTAAACCACTCAATGTGGGACATTTTAAAACGGATAAAAACCTTAATAGCATCAGCTTAAGAGCCTCAAGTTTAAACTCTTCAGTTGGTAACAGTTTCGGTGATTATTTAACCAAAGCGTTAAGTGAAGAGTTAAAGCTAGCCAAAGTTTGGTCTGGTGTATCTAATACAGTGGTGAGTGGTGAACTGTTAGAAAATGATATAGATATTTCAGGTTTTAGCATAGGTACAGGAGTTATTTCGGTTAAATTTATGGTTAAGAAAGGTGAGGAGCTGGTTTTTGATAAAAATATCACAGCAAACCATGAATTCGAATCATCTTTCATGGGTAACATCGCAATACCAAACGGGCAAATGAGTTATGTAGATCTAGTACAAAACTTAGTAAAAGCTTTGTTCTCCGATCCGGATTTTATCAAAGCTGTAAGCTAACTTTGATTTAGAGCCTGCTGGTGCAGGCTCTTCTACCACATGTTCGGTCAATAATGATGCAACTGCAGTTTGAGTTTTCCTGCTTACCCAAAACCTTAATAATCCCCATATCTACAAACAAAGTAGGCGATTTCTTTCTATGCGGCTCAAAATAAAAAATCCAGCCTCTCGTTACAAACCAATACTCTGCAAAATATCCAAAAATACCGCTTCGCGATTCTTACTGGTCAGTGCCGGATACAAACGACACAGGCGGATTGCGTGGCCAAACTTGTTTTTTCCTATCACACTTAAAACGCGGGTAAACAGCTGCTCATCCAGGTGAAAGGTTTGCACCGCATGAGTTACGGCATCATCCAGACTGACATAAGTAACACCATCAAAATCAAAACTGTCATGCTCCTGCTCGATAGTCAGCGTTTCATTGGCGACCACTAACTGCCATCCCTGGTAATTAATACGCCCCTGCATCATTTCAAACATAGGCCAGGCGCTGCGTTTAAAACCTTCAAAGGCACTGCCTTCCAGTTCCGACTCTTCAAGCTCCTGCTTGGTCCAGTTCGAACCAATACTCAGTATCTTTTGGTGCTTTACTGTTAATGCCTTTTTAATTGCATCGCGATAAGCATAAAGCGAGCTAAATGCGCTGCGTTTAACGATAGTTGCGCACTCATTGCAGCTTGGCAGA
The DNA here is from genome assembly GCF_983033635.1 of Psychromonas sp. Lineage (NCBI taxonomy): Bacteria > Pseudomonadati > Pseudomonadota > Gammaproteobacteria > Alteromonadales > Psychromonadaceae > Psychromonas > Psychromonas sp. The sequence continues at coordinate 14,157 of NZ_CEZLMY010000018.1, forward strand.
CAAATTGATCTATGGGTTAACAGGTTTTCTTCGCTACTGTATTTAGGAAAATTGATGGTTTTATATTTTGGCTCACCGCAAAACCAACAAGTGGCGCGGTAATTAAAGGGGATTTCAATAACGGGGTAACGGTTCATACCTGTCCAGAATGTAGTAAGAGATAAGCTAAGGTTACATTTACCGACTTAAAAACTCCACTTAACTTGTGCAAAAGCTAACAAGCTGGGGGTTTGACCAAAGAGACTACTCGAACTGCCAGCAAAGCGTTGTAATACCGCCAGCAGTTGCCAATCATCAGCCAATGAATAACTGTTGTTTAGACCGACAAAATAGGAGCCGTCATCATAATAACTGCCCGAGAAGGTTAAACGGCTTAGTGCAGACAGATCAAAACCAATTTCAGCATAATAAGTGAATTCAGTAAAACTTAAGGTACGCGCAGTCAGGGGAAGATTTAAGAATTTCAGCGCACTATCCACATCTTGCGGGTTAGAGATATATAAAGCTGCTATTCGCCCAATCCAGTTAGCTCGACCGGCAAAACTGTAATCACTTTCAATACAGGCCACCAGCGATGATTGCAGGGGCTGATCGTCCCATTCATCTTGTGCGGGTTCAAACCAGGTCACTTCTCCGCGTAAACCCGCACCTTTAACGTCACCTGCAAAACCGCCGCCAAGCACATAATCTAAATGTGCTTTACCCGCTAACAGTTGCATATCCCAGCCTTGCTGATTAAACAGATAACGACCAGCATAACTATTAAGATCACTGTCTTGATTGGGGTTGTAAACCAGTTCCACTGAACTGGCAAAACCAAGTTTTCGTTTCAGTAATAGCGCATCACTGCCGGCGCGCTCCTCATAATCAAAATCGTAGATTGAATATGAGTTAAAGATATCATTGGGATTCCACAAGGTGGTCATTGCCCAATTGATACGGAAACGTCCGCCACGTGCTTGCCAGTTATCCGTAGACCAATCGAAATAGAGCCTGTCAAACTGGGTATTTCCCACCAGCCCGTTTTTATCTAACCAGTTAGTAGAGAGATCCATATAGCCGGGATCGTATGCAATTAAGTCCCCGTATCCCGGTAGCTCGGCTGTATCACCAAATAACAAACGGTTACGCATACCGGCGTTAAAACGAAATTGTTTATTAAAGCGATATTCATAATTAAAACGCTGATGAATAAGATGATCGACGGAATTGTCATAATCGTCCGGCAGGTTAACTGTGCCCATATATTTCACATAACCACCCAAATCCCAGTTCTTCAGCGGTGCCAGTCCGGGAATTTGTGCATAAGCACAGGCACTAAAAACAGTCGCGATTAAAACGCATAGTAGACCAAGTTGTCTCACTGTTTTATTTCCCCGCTATGCTTCTGCTCTATCTGTTTATCGTCTGTTTTTTTACCATCTTCAAAAACAATCACGCGTTTAGCACGCCCGATAACGCGCGGATCATGAGTTGAAAAGATAAAGGTGGTGCCTTCCTGCTCATTAAGCTGCTGCATAATATCAAGCAGTTCAGCCGTACTTTTAGCGTCTAAGTTAGCGGTCGGTTCATCCGCCATCACAAACTTAGGACTCGGTGCTAACGCTCGCGCCACGGCGACACGCTGCTGCTGTCCGCCGGAAAGTTTGGCAGGCACTTTATGTAAGTGATCAGCCAGTCCGACTTTAATTAACAAATCAGTGGCACGTTGGCGGCATTCGGCTTCGCTATGCCCCTGCAGCTGCATTACAAACTCAACATTCTCTAATGCCGTTAATACCGGTAACAAACTATAGTCCTGAAAGATAAAACCGATATTATCGCGACGATAAGCGATGCGATCTTTTTCCTGTAACTCAATAATATTCTTGTCATCAATACAGACTTTGCCTGACGTGGGAGAGTCAATGCCACCTAACATATTAAGCAGAGTCGTTTTACCCGAACCAGACGGGCCCATTACGGCCACAAACTCACCTTGGGCTATCTCTAAATCTAAATGGTCCACTGCATGCACCGGAAAATCAGTATCCTGATTATAGGTTTTACATAATTGGGTGATTTTTATGGTCATTAATGTTTCTCCGCCATTGCATCAACAGGCCGCTGTTTAAGAATTTGTCTTGCCGGATAGAGACCGGCCAAGAAACTCGCCAATACTACTGTACTGAAAGTTAACAGATAATCACTACTGCTTACTTGTGGGTATAACAAGGAATCAATACCCATTGCCCCCAAACCTTCCGCCATGCCTGTTAGCGGTAGTCCGGTTTTCTGCAGCACAGATAAAAGCGACCATGAGGCAATAACACCTAACAACCCGCCCACCAGCCCAAGAAAGGTTGATTCAAGTAAAATCAGCGCTAATATTTTGCTTTTTTGCATCCCCACGGCCATCAAAACACCAAACTCCCGGGTGCGTTCAAAGACCGACATCAGCAAGATATTGACAATACCAAAACCCATTGCCACCACAAAAATAACCAGGATGATCAGATTACTTGATCCCATGCTTGCCGTCATGGTGGCAAGCATCGGTTGGATTTCACCCCAATCCTGAATGATATTCTCAGTGGATAGTTGCTGCTTTATCTTGCTTTTAATGCTTTGCAGTTGTGTGTCATTTTTTACTAATAGCGCGATTTGATGGTCGCCGTTCAAACCACTTAATTTTTTTAAGTCATCTTTACGCACAAACACATGGTTATCATCAAATGCACTGGCAGGTGTTTTAAAAATACCTAAGACACGAAAGGCGGCACCTGCGACATCACCACTGACATTAGTAAAAGTGAGTACCACTTTTGAACCAACCCGAAGTTTAAGACGCTGTGCGGTTTTACTGGATACCAGAATCGGGTTTCGGCCCTTAATGCCAAACCATTGGCCGTCGATAATATTTGTCGCTATCGGTGTGATATTCACTTCGCTGTTAATATCAATACCCAGGATGGTAACACCGCGGGTGCTCCGCGCAGAGGCGATCATACCTTGAGCAAGATGTCGTGATGTCCACGCTTTTATTTCAGGTAAACTGTTAAACTGCTTCGCCAGCTCCTGCCCCTGCACTATGGTTTTATTAATATCAGGATCATCGGCATAGGATTTTTGATGTATTTGCAGATGACTGGTTTGCCAGTTAATCGCATTGCTGAGCATATTATCAACCATACCATTCATAAAACCGACCATCAGGGTTACCCCCATTAAACCAAAAACCACGGCACCCAATACAATGCTGGTACGTAGTTTGTTTCTCCATAAATTGCGCCAAGCCAGTTTAATTAACATAAGCCACCTTCTGCTCCTGAATCACAATGCTGGTGCGTAGTTTGTTTCTCCATAAATTGCGCCAGGCCAGTTTAAGCTGCATGTGCACCTCCTTTTAATGCACTGACCAGATCCATTCTATAAAGTCGCCACATCGGATAAATTAAACATAAAGCCAACAACCCCAGTACAACCACGACTTGATGCAGGAATAACCAAGGATCTAATAACACCGGAATAATAGGATCATAGCCCATCTCCAGCATTAACTGCGCGGTATCACCGGTGAGCTGGATAGGATTAAAGAATAACCAGGTAAGGATAGGGAATGACAGCAATAACCCAAGGCAGATGCCTAACAACCCGATAAATGTGGATTCAATAGCGATAAGTTTTAATAACTTAATGCGTAATAAGCCAGTCGCCAACATCACAGCAAACTCACGCTGACGCTCTAAAACCATCATCAACAGTGTCGCAAACAATGCAAAACCGACAATGCCATAGAGCAGATACATCAGAAACAGACCGCTGGCGCGGTCAATTAAGATTTGCTGCGCCATATCCGGAGATAAGTCCTGCCAGTCTCGCACATTAACCTTTTCACCATAAAAAGCTTTTAAATCATTAACCGTCTCTTCTAATAAAGAGAGCTCTTCGCTATGTAATACCCATGCTGTGACTAAACTATCTGTGCTATATAACTCCTGAGCTAGCTGTAAAGGTAAGTAAATAAGCTGATTATTTAACTGCGGCATAGGGAAATGTAAAATACCTTTGATGGTATATAAACCAGCCGCCGTTTGCCCACGATAACCTTGTCCGTAAAGGATCACTTGCTCGCCAAGCTTTAAACCTAAATGGTCAGCCAGCCCTTCGGCAATCAAAACCTGTTGATCATCTGCCTGCAGGTAACTGCCGCTGATTAATTTATCTGACAAACCTGAGTATTGAGCCTCTTTATCCGGATCGACACCCAATACCATCACCCCTTTAGATTTATCGCCAGCGGCCGCTAAGGCAAATGATTCGATACGTGGCATCACGTATTGCAGGTTGTGATGATGATTGGCAAATTCGATAAATTTATCATCACCTGGCAGCAGATCATCAATGCTTTGACTCTCTGCAAATTCAGGATGCTGTAATTGAATCAAACCTGTAGACAAGCGCGCGGCATTTTCAATATTGGCGGTATAACTGCCCTCTTGAACACAACGCATCAACAAAGACAGTAACAAAGCTAATGCCAGTGCTGATGCGGTTAAGATGGTACGGCGTTTTTGCCGCCAAAGATTTCGCCAAGCAAGTGTGACTAGCATAAATAATCCTATCTATATCCAAACTACTTGAAGAGGCAGAAATCTGTACATTTAAATAGTTTGGGTATTAATTAATCGCGTAATGATTTCATTTGGCTTTGTGAGAAAAAATCGTCGCCGATTGCAAAGTTAAATTGCGCTTGATGGGTAATCATCTCAGTTTTATTACCCGGTTTATCCGCCGGAATCATCTCCATACGAGCGGCGATTAGTCGCCCACCCAACTCTTTAATATCAAAGGTCTGCATAGTATTAATCAATTCATCAAAGTCATCATAGAACTCCACTTTGCGCTGCAGGTAACTCTCCTTAGATATCCACAAACGCACCTTGCTCCATACCACCGGCGCATCGGGTTTGGCAAATGCATCAATCACCCAGCTCGGATCATTATCAATCACTTCACTGCTCACCATTTTATGGTCGTAATCAACCACGATTGACGATTGGTTAATCAGATCATCATTAGTGAAATCAGAGCCCATCCACGACTGCCCGAGCATTGATGGCGCGATTTTTACCACGCGTTCAATAGCGGGGATCCAGTTCCACATCTCCTTCTGGCGCTTTAAAGAGCTGCTGCCTTTATCTTTGGCAGGGGCGGTAACCAGCACTAACGACAGATCTAACCCTTTCGTCCAGCTTTTCATGCTCATACTACGTGTCCAATCGGGACGAATAATATTCATGGTAATTTCACTATAACTGGAATCTCCACGCATCTGTTGATCAGATTTTTCGATAATTTGAAAAGCTTCGCTATTTTGAGCAAAGAGTAGATTAGAAAAAAACAGGCAGGCAGTTAATAACAGGGTTGATAAATAAGGCATTTTCAATTCCTATTTTTAATAACACGGTACAATAAATGTACTACGTTACAGCAGTTTCGACAGCAATAATGTTATTTTTATCCTGTTTTAAGTCACTAAATTACAATTAAAACAAAAGCAGACTCGATCGACGAGCTGGCATCTGAAAAGATAATCATTTAAGTTTAAAAATAATCGGTAAGTCCTACTGGGAATTTAGCCCTAACGAAACTAGATATACTGGCACTGTAAGTGAATATTTTAAGATTGATGGAAAATCATTTTCTCAAGGACAAGAAATTGGTTTATGTATGTTCATATGTTTGGATTCGATGTTGCTATTGAAAATGATGCTGAAGCAGGGATAAATTATCTGATTAATCGCGAATGGGATGCGGGTTTAAAATATGGTTATTCCGAAGCAACATTGGACAATAGTTCATTTGAAGCGACCGATACAGGTAATGCGCTGATGCTTACATTTGCGAATAGCTTTTCAAATTAGTAATGAGCCGTTATTAAAATGTTTATCTCTCTTTGAGAGATGAACATTTTTATCTTAAACAAACAAAGCGATAAGTCAGCCTCTTTGTTTATCTCTTAATCCTGCGCATCCGCACAGCACTCATCTTGCAGATAACCGATAACAGTTTGTAACTGCGCATATTCAGCAACACAAAAAAGCACTCGCCCTTCTCGTCGTTGTGTTATCAAACCAGCCGAAGCTAAGCTTGACAGATGATGTGATAACGTTGAGCCGGGAATGCCTAACTCTTCCTGCACAGCGCCTACCGCAATACCTTGATGCCCTGATTTCACTAGACGTTTAAATATTGCTAATCGTGTCGGATGACCCAATTCTTTTAATGCTTTAGCAATGATTTCGATTTCCATTAAATTCACCTCTCTGTTTTATATTTCGATATTAACAGAAACATATTAGCAACAACAGGCTTTCTATGTATATCTACTGCATTCCACAACTCTGGAAATATATACCCATGTTACTTCAAGATGCAAAATCATCACGCAAAAACAGGCCATTTTCTAAAAAATATTGAACTTGACGAATTACATTCCTGTTTTTCATCATAAAGGGATGGGTTACGGGCATAATTAAATGATCTTTCATGCCGTATAATTTACTGCTTGCAACCGAGACTTTGCCATCATTCTTACCGGGTAATAGCATTGATAAAATAGGATTAACACTGCGTTTTCCTGCAATAATCCCCAATTCAAAATTTGCCTTGCCAAGGCGATTGGGGACGCTGTTATTGTCTGTACTTAATTGTAATCCGGCTTGCAGTCTAAGCTTGGGGTGATGGATCACTTTTTGTATTTGTAATAGATCAATTAACTGCGAACCTTTATTAGGTGGGCCGAGCATCACCACGCGACCCAAATTGTCAATCAGCTTATTTTGCAAATAGATGCGCACTAAAATACCGCCCATCGAGTGCGTTACAAAATGAATTCGCGCCTGATTAGGGCATAATCTCAGCGCATCATTAATGGTTTTTTCAGCCAACTCCTCGATTGAAAATTTAAATGATGGATAACGACAATTAATAACATGGTAACCAAGCTTATTTAAACTATTGCCGAGCTTTTTCATGCAACGCTCTGTTTTTCCTAGGCCATGTAATAAAATGACCGATTCGTTTTTTGCTGTTGCTGCAAAATAATTATCCATATCATCCTCCCGGAATACGCCCTAGTGAGTCACCAAGATTAATGCTGTTGCAAGGCCAATTTTTTCGCTTTGCTAAAATCGGTTTTTCCTGCACCTAGCTTGGGAATCTCTTCAACTTGATACCAACGTTTCGGGATCATTAATGGATTGCAACCACTGGCAAGCATGCTTTTTTTAATCTCACTACTATCCAATTTACCCTGGTGTAATAAAATAATGCTCTCACCTTTTTGAGGATCTTCAACGGCAACAGCAACGGCTTCGATATCATCCGGCTGATCTTTAAGTACGGCTTGCTCTATGGCGCTTAAACTGATCATTTCCCCTCCAAGCTTGGCGAAACGCGAATAGCGATCTAAAATCGTTAAAAAGCCGTCACTGTCTAACTTGCCTTTATCACCAGAAAGATACCAGCGCTCGCCATTTATCTCTTTAATCACTTGTGCGGTTTTTTCTGGGTTATTGAGATAACCGAGCATAATTTGCGCGCCACCAATCAAAACTAATCCAGCTTCGCCGGTTGCTAATTCCTCAAAACTATCCGGATCGACGATTTTAAAACTGGTGCCGGGCAATGGCATTCCCACAGTGCCCTCTTTGCCGCCAACCTGAACTTGCCACGTTTTTTTATCCAGCTTATCGGGCATATTAACACTGGCAACGGGCGTAGTTTCTGTGGTGCCATAACCTTCTAAAATTGATTTGTTAAATTTACTTTCAAAAGCACTTTTAACTTGAGGATGAAGTTTTTCCGCTCCCGCAACAACAATGCGCAATGAATCAAACATTAATGAATTGAGCTTTTTATTCTTTGTATACAAACGGAAAAAGGTCGATGTTCCACACATGATGGTGACATCATGTTTTGCTACCGCTTGACCAATCCCCGGCGCATCAGTGGGATCGGCATGGCAGACTAAAGGTATCCCTTCTATCAAGGGTAAGAACTGTGTCACCGTTAAGCCAAAGGCATGAAATAACGGCAACGAGCCCATTATCACATCATTGGCTTGCGTATTTAAAACATCTGATACCTGCTGTAGATTGGCCATAATGTTGGTATGGCTTAACATTACCCCTTTCGGAGAACCTTCACTACCGCTGGAGAATAAAATGGCTGCTACTTGCTCATTGTCAACTTTGCTCACGTAGAGTAATTTCAATAGCGATGCGGGTAATAATTTAACCAACAATAGACGCATTATTTGCTGGCTTTTTTTGATCTGTTTTAACGCGTCTTCTAAGTAAATCAGCTCGACCTTTTCTAGGCTGGAGCTTAAATCAACACCGCGTTTTTGCAGTTTTTTCAAAAATAGTTTTGAAGTGTAAACCTGAGTCAGCTGCGCTTGTTCAATAGCATCACTTAGTGCATCTTGGCTGGCCGTATAATTTAAATTTACAATGGTTTTACCCGCAAGGATCGTCGCCATATTGGCAATAACGCCGCCCGCACTGGTCGGTAGTAATAAGCCGACATTTTGGCTTTTATTGTTATTTTTAATCTGTTTACTTAAGCTAATAGCCCCAACTAAAACTTTCTGAGCCGATAAATTTTTTCCTGTGCTATCTGTTATTGCCTGCTGCGTTGCCACACGTTTTACCGTATCGACCCAAGCGCTACCGATATCCGCTAAATCTCCTGCATGTTGCTTCCAAGACTGCACGGACAGATCAAAAACACGCTGTTTTACTTGCTCAGTTTGGCTTGTTTTGAGCATCTGCTCGCCAAAAGCGACCACCAGATCGCGAAATAGTCCCTGCCTACGCACATCTTTTAAATTATCTGAAGAACGACTGAATTTACTGCCCCATAAACCACGGATATAAAAAGGCACAATAGCTAGCGGTTGCTCGGTTTTTCTACAGGCTAATTCAAAACCACTTTTAAATTCGCCAAGGTGGCCATTACGACTAATTGCACCCTCAGGAAATAAAGCCACCACTTCACCTTTATCTAACGCTGCTGCAATTTGTACTAATGAGCGCTTGCTTGATGCAGATTCAATCGGGATACAGCCTAATGCTTTAAAAAACCAACATAAGTACCAACGCGAAAATATTTTTTTGTCCATAACAAAACGTACAGGACGGGGACTGGCTATTTGTAACACAGCCCAATCAACCCAACTAACATGATTACCCAGTAGCAGCACGCCACCTTTTTCGGGAATGTGCTGCATACCTTGAACAGAGACTTTATAACGACGAGAAATAGACCAGGCCAATACAATACGCACTAAACTTTGCGGCAGTTTGTAGATGGTATAAAGTCCACCCGCAATTGCCACCATGGCGGTAAAGGTAAGTAAAAAATAACTGTCAAAACCATAATATGCGAAACATGCCGTTATCACTAAAAAGCTAGCCATGCTAACATTTTGCACCCAGTTATTAACGGCTAATACCTTGCCCATCTCATCACTTGCTGCATGAAATTGAATCAGCGCATTCAAGGGAACAATAAAAAGACCGCCCATTATTCCGACTGCTAAAAAACAGAGAGCTTGGGTAAGAGAGGAATCCATCAATGGCAAAAACCATAGCGCGATAGCCAATCCGCTAGCACCAATAGGAATTAACCCCGTTTCGATATGATCTTTTGACCAACGACCCGCTAGCCATGAACCAAGCGCAATACCGACTCCAGAAGCGGCAATGGTTGCTTGAATAATTAGCGTATTAGTGACTGAGAAATTGGCTTTGGCATAGGCAGGAAAACTGGCTAATAACATTTGCCCAATCGACCAGAACATCGCCAGACCAATAATTGCAAGGCGAATAACACGGCGCGTTACAAGCGGATTCAAACTCTCTTTCACATAAGCGCCAGTGCGATATTTTTTCCAATCAAATCGTTTTTCTGTTGCAGCTTTTTCCAGATTTGGTAAACGGTATGCCATGGCTAATTCAATGATGGAATTGATAACCAATAGCCAAGCAAGCGGTGCCATTGACTGTAATATTTGCGCCGGCGTTGTGGATTCAGGCAGATAAAAAGATTCAAATAATAACGAATAAACTAAGGTTCCCGCCAAAATAGCGATGATGGAAACCGACTGCACCAAGGCATTTGCTTGCGCTAATTTTTCTCGACCAAAGAGAGGTTTGATATAACCAAATTTAGCCGGTGAATAAAACGCTGACTGCACCGCTAATAAAAAGGTCATGGCAAAGGCCAACCAAAATAATCCCAGATAATAACAAAGCGTGATAGCCAAGGTGATAACAACGGCCATCCAGGCACTGATTCTAATCACTCTGTTTTTAGGGTATTTATCAGAAATAAAACCCGCTGGCGTGAGCAGTAAAATAAACGGCAGTAAGATGAGTCCATTAACCAATGCCGTGAGGAGTACCTGTTGCTGCCCGTCATATGCTTTGAAAATGGTATTTTGAATAATTATTTTATGCCCTAAATCGACAAATGCATTTAAGAAAACGGCCATTATATAGGGCCATGCACCTCTTATCTTGGCTAACTTATCCATTTTTAAACTCCTTTGCTTGGGTATAACCATTAGATTAAGAAGGATTATGATGGGCTTCAAAAATGCTGCAACTATTATTATTCAAGTCTATCTACTCGCACCAAAAGGTATTACATTTTAATACCTATTTAAATTATTGGTTTCAATATGTCGCAAACTAAAATCTTAATCACAGCCTTAAAAGCACAATTAAAAGCCCATGGAAAAACCTATACTGATGTTGCTAAACATTTAAACCTTAGCCAAGCCTCTGTTAAGCGATTGTTTAGTGAAGGAAATATCAGCCTGACGAGATTAGAGTCGATCTGTAATTTGATAGAATTACCGCTTGCTGATCTGGTGCTATCGATGACCATCGAACATAAAAAAATTGATAATTTGACCTTATTACAGGAGCAGGAAATTGCCGATGATTTATTGCTGTTACTTCTCACTGTCTGCGTAATTAACGGTTTTACTTTTGATGAGCTGCTGCAGGAATATTCGCTAACAGAGCTGGAATGTATTCAAAAACTGGCGAAATTAGACAAGCTGAAAATTATTGAGTTATTACCCGGTAATCGTTTCAAACTTAAAATAAGTACTAACTTTTCCTGGTTAGCCGACGGCCCCATTCAACGCTTCTTTTTAAAACGGGTTCAGGAAGAGTTTTTTAACAGTCACTTCAAACAACCCACAGAAAAATTAATCGTGATTAACGGATTATTGTCGTTAAGCAGCAATGCAGAGATTCAAAAACAGATGCAGAAATTAAGCCGTAATTTTGCCGAATGCAGAAATGAAGACGCTTCGTTAAAAATGAATCAAAAAAACGGCACAACTATGGTGCTGGCATTACGGCAATGGGATTCCAGTTTGTTTGATGAGATCCGTAAAAAAACATAACCTCAGCAAATCAGCTTATAAACCGGCCTCTTTGGTGTCATATATTGCTACCTTTTCATTTGCAGTTTACCTTATACCAATACCTGCTTATAACTTACCTGTCTTTAACAGCGAATGGAGAAAGGTATGAGAATTTCAAACTGGAAAGCAGGTTTTACATTCTGCACGTTATTATTAGCCAGCACGGTTAGTTTTAGTGCCGGATTATTAAAACCCGGTAATGCGGGCTACCGGGATTTACAAATCAAAACACATGACGTTCATGTGATAGTTCAGGACGGTTATTCCCGCACCGAAGTGGAACAGACATTTTTTAACCCTAATCAGCAGGAACTTGAAGCGTTTTATTCCTTCCCCGTACCGGAAGGCGCTGCTGTGGGTGAATTTACCTATTGGATTAACGGTCAGGCGATAACCGCAGAAGTCGTAGAAAAAGAGCTGGCAAAACAGATTTATCAGCAGCAGAAAGAAGCCGGTAATAACACCGCACTTGTGGAGCAGGACAGCTATAAAACCTTTGATGTAAGGGTCTTTCCGATAGCCCCCCAGGATCAGGTAAAAATCCGCCTGGTTTATCTGCAGCAGGAACAGATCGATACCGGGTTAGGCCGTTATGTTTATCCGCTTGAGGAAGGTGGTGTAGACGAGGCTAGAAATAGTTTCTGGACTCGAAATGAGACGGTACAGGAGCGTTTTTCTTTTACCATGGATATTCGCTCAAGTTATCCCTTAGACGGCGTACGTTTGCCGGCTCATCCTGACGCGCAGTTCACTCAGATAGATGATCAGCAATGGCAGATTTCTATCGGCAATAACACCAGCAGTGAGCAGGATAGTTTAAGTGCAGCGCCTGAAAACAGCGTAAAACTGAACAAAGATATTTTAGTTTACTGGCGCCATAAACCTGATTTACCCGGCAGTGTCGATTTAATCAGTTATCGTGAACAGGGTAAAAAGAAAGGTACCTTTAAACTTACCTTAACACCAGGTGACGACTTGGCTTTAAACCAGGGGCAGCGAGACTGGATTTTTGTACTGGATAAATCCGGCTCAATGGCCGGTAAATACGAGACATTAATCGAAGGGGTACGTCAGGCACTTGCTAAATTACCGACGAATGATCGCTTCAGAATTATTACCTTTAACAATCAGGCGCAGGATATCACATCGGGTTATCAGCCAGTCACAGCCGAGAATGTAGAACACAGTCTGAATAAACTGCAGGCTGCTGGTGTGAGCGGTGGTACCAACCTTTATTCCGGTATCGAAAAAGCCATTAGAAAACTAGATGCCGACAGGGCCAGTGCAATTGTATTAGTCAGTGACGGAGTGGCTAATATCGGTGTTACCGAACAAAAAGCCTTCTTGAAATTACTGGACAAAAAAGATGTGCGCTTATATTCATTTATTATGGGGAACAGCGCCAATCGACCATTATTAGAGGGTATGAGTAATATCTCTAATGGTTTTTACGCTGCAGTTTCTAACTCCGATGATCTGATGGGGCAGGTGATGTTAGCCACCAGCAAAATGACTCACCAGGCGATGCGTGATATTAAATTAAATATTGACGGCATCACAATCAGTGAATTAAGCCATGAAGATTTCAATACAGTATACCGCGGTCAGCAGCTGACCTTCTTTGGTCATTACTACGGACAGGGGACGGCTAAAGTTGAACTTACAGGTAAAGTAAACGGCCGGAAAGTCAGTTATAAAACTGATATTGATTTTAATAACGGACAGACATTACATCCTGAGCTTGAACGCTTATGGGCATACAGCAAGATCAAACAGTTAGAAGAGGAAATGAACTACCTGGGTGAGTCTGCCGACAACAAACAAGCAATTCAGGATCTCGCGATCGAATACGGTTTAGTAACTAATTACACCTCTTTATTAGTGCTGGAAGAACAGATCTTTGAGCAGCTTGCAATTAAACAAACCAACAAACAACGAGTTGCAAAAGAGCGGACAGCCCAGCAGCAGAAAAAACAACAGCCGCTAGCTGATAACCGTGCAGATCGGAAACAACCTATGTTCAGTACGCCTAAACCAAGCTTTGGCGGAGGCGGGGCAATGCATCCACTGTGGTTACTGCTATTAGTACTGCTGAAACTGCCTAACTTTCTGAAAAACTCGCCTAAAACGACTCGAAACTAAACTCTAATCAAAAGGGAGACTAATCAGTCTCCCTTTTGACGATTAATTTCTACAATCGAAAACAACGTTGTAAAACAACTTAAAACTGAAGTCACAAAACATCGATTAGTCTTAAATTAATTTATTTCTGCGATTAAAAAGACATCACTATAAAAATAGGGGATAATCCGCGACTACAAAAAATCAGGCGCTCAATAAATAGACAACATTAGCATCTGATAGAAGCAATTAATATTTCAGGAATCATTATTTATGTCCCAAGTTGGCACGCTTTATATCGTATCGGCCCCAAGTGGCGCAGGAAAATCTAGCCTTATCAATGCTCTTTTAGCAGAAAAAAGAGATTGGACGGTACAAGTTTCAGTATCTCATACCACTCGCGCACCACGCGTTGGTGAAAATAATGGCGAACATTACCATTTTGTGGATGTGGATAACTTTAAACAGTTAATTGAAGAAAATGCCTTTTTCGAATGGGCAGAAGTATTTGGTAACTATTACGGCACCTCACGTGTAACTATTGAACAAGCATTAGCACAAGGTATCGATGTATTCCTGGATATCGACTGGCAAGGTGCACGTCAAGTACGAGAAATGATGCCGCAGGCAAAAGGTATTTTTATTCTACCGCCAAGCCGTGCGGAATTAGAGTCGCGTCTGAATAAGCGCGGTCAGGACAGCAAGGAGATTATCGCAAAACGTATGGCACAGGCTCAATCGGAAATATCGCATTATAATGAGTATGATTATCTGATTGTTAATGATGATTTTGAAGTAGCAACTCAAGAGTTTTCTGCTATTGTTAAATCACTGCGAAATGCGCAGGATAAACAGGCTATCAAGCATCAGGCAACCATTAAAGAATTGCTTGAACAACAGTCTTAATACGAAGTTTCTGGATCAAATCACATTTAGCACATATAATAAGCGCCCTTTTTTGTGTAATTAACTTTTTGGAGTTCAACAATGGCACGTGTAACCGTTGAAGATGCAGTAAATGTAGTTGGTAATCGTTTTGATCTTATCTTAATGGCATCTCGTCGAGCTCGCCAGCTTGCTACTCAAGGTAAAACACCTTTAGTTGAGCCTGAAAATGATAAACCTACAGTTATCGCTTTACGTGAAATTGAAGAAAATTTAATCACTAATGAGCTGATGGATATTCAAGATCGTCAAGAGAAGCATGAAAAACAAGCTGCTGAATTAGCTGCTGTTGCGGCGATTGCAGAAGGGCGCGGTTAATATAATAACCGACCTGACTAAAGTATTTTAAGAAACGCCGATCATGCAAATGCTCGGCGTTTTTTTATATTCAATAAATATGGAGTTAACTTGTTGTGATGAGCTTATTATTACCCGCCTTAACGATTGTTATCGGCTTTGCTTTGCTTATCTGGAGCGCTGATAAATTTGTTTTAGGGGCATCAAATACTGCACGCAGTTTTTCAATATCCCCTCTGATTGTCGGTGTGGTGATTGTTGGTTTAGGAACTTCTGCTCCTGAGATGCTGGTATCGGCTATGGCGGCCTCGGAAGGAAAAACAGGTTTATCAATTGGTAATGCGATCGGTTCAAACATTACCAATGTCGGTTTAATGCTCGGTCTGACAGCACTGTTTTATCCTCTGCAGATTCACTCTAAACTGCTCAAACGTGAAATGCCGGTATTGCTGGCTATTATTGGACTTAGCTACTTTTTACTGTGGGATCAGCATCTTAGCTTTATTAATGGTTTAGTTTTATTGATCATGATGTTTGCCATGCTGGCCTTCACGGTTTATGAAGCTAAAAGCCACGGTGAGGATACGCTGCCGCAGGAAATTTTAGATGAGATGCCGGAAGAAGTAAGCAAAGGCGAAGCGCTAAAATGGTTAGTGATCGGCATTGTTGTACTTATCGTTTCATCGCGTATTTTGGTTTGGGGCGCAGTTGAAGTTGCGGAATACTTTGGCGTCAGCGACCTGATAATTGGTCTGACCATTGTCGCAATCGGTACCAGTTTACCTGAGCTGGCGGCTACTATTGCAGCTGCGCGTAAGAAAGAGTTTGATTTAGCGGTTGGTAATATTATCGGCTCCAATATCTTTAATATCTTAGGAGTAATGGCGTTACCTGGTTTAATTCATCCGGACAAGTTTGATATTGAGGTATTAACACGTGATTACCCGGTAATGATCGGTTTAACCATCGCACTGATGATCTTCTCAATCGCATGGCGCAAGAGTAAAACCGCCCTGCTCGGAAGATTTGAAGGTGCTTTGTTATTAGCAGGTTATATCAGCTATATGGTCTGGTTATTTAATGATATGCAGGCTTCTTCGTTAGCTTAAGTCTAAACTAATAAAAAGGCGCCATGGAGAATATCCATGGCGCCTTTTTTGTATCTATTGTTTGCGGTTTTAAATTAACCTGCAGTGCGGCTTACTAATGGTGCTTCAACAGGCTCTTGTACCGCAGCTTGTGCTGATAAGTCAGGGCGCTCGGCTTTCGGCGTAGATAACCAGTAACCAAAGCCCATAAATAGACCACCACTTACTAAGTTGCCTAAAGATACCCATAATAAGTTATGACCAATACCTGCCAGTGTGAACGCTTCTTTTGACTCGCCAAACCAAGACAGTGCAAAGATAGTCATATTGGCGATACTGTGCTCATAACCGCAGGCAATAAAGGCTGCAAGACACCACCAGATAGCGATAAATTTACCTGTACCTTCTGTACGTACACACATCCAGATCGCCAAACAAACTAACCAGTTACATAAGATACCTTTAGCAAACAGAACCATGGTTGGCGCTGTTGTTTTCGCTAGAGCAACTTTGTGCAGCAAGCTATCTTCAAAACCAAGCAGTTTACCGCCACCAGCATAAGAAAAGATCGCAGCAAGCAGGATACAACCAAGCAGGTTACCCAGCCATGTCTGCGGTAAGACTTTAAATTTGTCGCTCCATGTTATCTGTTTCGTTAATGCACCAAAGGTCAAAAACATCGAATGCCCGGTAAACAACTCAGAACCCGCAATGATAACTAAGGTTAATGCGATACCAAAAAAGCTTCCCATTACGATTGCACGGATTGATGGATCAACAATGTTACCTAACGTGAAGATGAGGATAATGCCCATACCAACATAAGCACCAGCCATTGCTGAACTTACCCAAAATCCCAATTTATCTGTTTGTGCAAATTTGACGATACGCGCCGCGGTTGCCGAACATTTTGTAATACTATCTGCGTACATTTTCTTTCTTCCTTAAAGTTTAAAATAAATTAGTTTCTACAGGTGCACTTCAACAAAGCCATCTGTGACACGTGCTTTATAAGCTTCAACATTTACCTCTGTATTTTCTAAACATGAACCATCAAGCAAGTTAAAACGCTGCTTTTTAAGCGGAGATGCCACCCATAATTGCTCCTGATGCTGACAAATCAAACCGCGCGATAAAACATTTGCACGCGCAAACGGGTCCATATTATTAATCGCATAAACCTGGCTCTCTTCACTTGGACGGAAAACTGCAACTTGCTTACCCTCAACCAGCGCACAAACACCAGTTGCAGGAAAAATACTTTTTAATTCACATACTTGGGTCCATTTACTCATTACACTTGCTCCAACTCGATTTTATATACAGGGGCTTTTTCATCAAAAAATGCAGGACGTTTTTGACCGCGTTCAGGGGTAAATACGACGTTATCATCTTGTTTGTCACTGTTAATAAAGTGCGTAAAATGTTGTAGCTGTGCTTGATCGGAAAGTGTTGCTGTCCACTCACATTGATAGCTAGCAATCGCATCAGCCATATCACTTTCAAGCTGCTTATTGATTCCCAGTTTGTTATCTACAATCACTTCTTTAAGGTAATCAATGCCGCCGCTTAGATTTTGTAACCAAACCGAAGTACGGGTTAATTTATCCGCAGTGCGCACATAGAACATCATGAAACGGTCTAAGTATTTAACTAAGGTTTGTTTATCGAGATCTGAGGCTAATAACTCTGCATGCTGTGGTTTCATACCGCCGTTACCACATACATATAGGTTCCAACCGGAATCGGTTGCGATAATACCGACATCTTTACCCTGTGCTTCGGCACACTCACGCGTACAGCCCGACACACCAAATTTCATTTTGTGTGGAGTGCGTAACCCTTTGTAGCGGTTTTCCAGTTCAACACCCAGGCCAACACTGTCCTGCACACCGAAACGGCACCAGGTGCTGCCGACACAGGTTTTCACCATACGTAGAGCTTTTGCATAGGCTTGCCCCGTTTCAAATCCAGCAGCTATTAGCTGCTTCCATATATCTGGCAGATCGCTCTTATGCGCGCCAAACAGACCGATCCGCTGTGCACCGGTAATTTTGGTATAAAGCTCATATTGTTCCGCTACACTTGCCACAGCCGCTAACCCTTTAGGAGTTACTTCTCCTCCCGCCATACGCGGAATAACAGAGTAGGTACCATCTTTTTGCATATTTCCGAGGAAAATATCGTTGGTATCCTGCAGGCCGTTATTATCGCTTGATAAAACATAATCACTCCAGCAAGACGCTAAAATAGAGCCAACTGTTGGTTTACACACTTCACAGCCGTAACCTTTACCGTATTTTTCCAGTAACGCGGTAAAGGTTTTAATACCTTCGATACGGATCAGGTGGAATAACTCCTGGCGAGAATATTCAAAATGGTCACAAATATGGTTTTTAACTTCCACACCCTGCTTGGTCAGCTCTGCATTTAAAACTTGTGTTATTAAGGGAATGCAACCACCACAACCGGTACCCGCGCCCGTTTCCATTTTAATTGCGCCAATAGTGCTATGCCCTGCCGACACGGCATCGGCAATATCACTTTTCTTAACATCAAAACAGGAACAAACCTGCGCGCTATCCGGCAACGCATCCACACCTAAGCCAGCATCACCACAACCGGCGTGTTCTGGCAAAATCAATGAATCAGGGTGTTTTGGTAACTCGATATCATTAAGCGTATATTGTAATAAATTGCTGTAGCTTTCTGTATCACCAACTAATACTGCGCCTAATAGTGATTTACCATCTTCAGAAACAATAATACGTTTGTAGGTAGAGCTGTTTTCATCAAGATAGACATAACTTTTACAGTTTGGCGTGCGACCATTTGCATCGCCGATACTGCCGACATCAACACCTAACAGTTTTAATTTAGCGCTCATATCAGCGCCAGTGAATTCGTTTTCTCTGCACAGAATGTCATCTGCGACGACTTTTGCCATGTTGTAGCCGGGAGCTACTAAACCGAAGAATTTTTCATTCCAAGACGCACACTCACCAATCGCATAAACATCAGGATCTGATGTTTTACACTGATTGTTAATGGTAATACCACCACGACGAGCTGTTGCTAAACCACACTGTTTAGCTAATTTATCTTGTGGACGAATACCCGTTGAGAAAACAATAAAATCGACTTCTAACTGCGAGCCATCAGCAAACTTCATAGTATTACGCGCAGTTTCACCGGATGCGATTATCTCTTGGGTATTTTTACCTGTGTGAACGTTTACACCAATACTTTCGATTTTTTGGCGCAGCATCTGTCCGCCTTGAAAATCCAGTTGCTCTGCCATTAATACCGGTGCAAACTCGATAACATGCGTTTCCACACCCAGTGCTTTTAACGCGCCAGCTGCTTCTAAACCCAGCAAGCCTCCACCGACAACCACACCTTTTTTACTACGACGTGCAGTGGCCTCAATAGCGTTAAGGTCTTCAATCGTGCGGTAGACAAAACAATCTTTGCTTTCATTACCTTTGATTGCCGGCACCCATGGATATGACCCTGTTGCCATAATTAATTTGTCGTAATAAACCGCGCGACCGGTTTGCGAGTGGATCACTTTTTCATGGCGGTTAATGGTTAAAGCGCGCTCACCAATCAGGACTTCAATATTATGTTTTGCGTAGAAACCTTCTTTTACTAATGAAAGCTCATCGGCAGTATGATGCGAGAAATATGAGGAGAGGTGAACTCGATCATAAGCAACACGAGGCTCTTCACAAAAAGCGGTGATTTCAAATTTATCCAAGTCTGCTTTATCCACAAAATCTTCGATAAAGCGATGCCCTACCATGCCGTTACCAATGATCACTAATTTTTGTTTGTTCATAGATTCCTCAGTCATTAAATAAATTTTAATCGGGTGCAGACTAACCAACTCCGACAAAAAAAAATTGAACAATATCAAAGCGCGCTACATTATGCTTACAAATTCACTAACAAACCCGCAATATACCCACTAGTGAGTAGCGACTTGATTAACAATAACCACACAAACATTGACGCCATTTAACAATCACCATGATTTATTTAAGGGTATTGTTTGTGCTAAAGTTCATAGAAAATAATTAGTTAGGAAAGCAAATTGTCTGAAGTAAAAGAGCAGATTCAACAATACAAAATTCTTATTAGCGCCTGTTTATTAGGTGAACGCGTTAGATATGACGGCAAGATAAATAAGCTCAATCATAAATTGATCGATAGCTGGTTAGCACAAGGCTGGTTACTGAGCAGTTGCCCTGAAGTTTGCGGCGGTTTAGCAACACCACGTCCCGCGGCAGAAATTCAGCAGGATGGCTTAATAAAAACCCAATATGGAGAGGATGTGACAGATGCTTTTAAAAAGGGTGCCGAGCATACACTGGCATTAGCTTTGAAGTTTAATATTAAAGTCGCGATCTTAACCGAAAAAAGTCCATCCTGCGGCAGCTCGCAGATTTATAATGGTCGCTTTGAGCGCAGCTTAATCGACGGACAGGGTTTAACCACACAACTGTTACGCGCCCATGGCATTCAGGTATTTAATCAGTTTGAACTGGATAAAGTACAGGCCTTTATAGCTAATATGGGCAAGTAGTCTGGTGCATCTTATTACCAAGGGATCTGATCGAGATCCGGATAAATAAATTGATAATCTAAGCGCTCTTTTAGCTTGTTATTACACACCACTTTATTGCTCGCTATTTCTGTATTTAAAAATTCAGGTGCATTGTTGCCCAATGATAACGCGCTCTTGGTGTAATAGGCCTGTTTGCTGGGATGCGAATCCGCACAAGCATTAAACAGTTGTCCCCAACCCTGCTTTTCGACAATGCGATTAATAATATTTATACAATCATCAAGGTGGATTAAATTAACGCGTGCTTGTGGATCGCGCATTTTTTTACCTGAACTAAAAAAGCGCCCTGGATGACGTTTAGGTCCAATCAAACCAGCAAAACGTAAAATGGTTGTTTGAAAGTGCTTATTATCACTGAATATTTTTTCTATCTGTAATAATGGATGTGACAAATAATCTAACCTATCTGACTCCTGGCATAATCCATTATCAGAAGGATAAACTGAGGTCGAACTGACAAAGATAATCTTCTCAATCGGAGATTTTTCTATCTCTTTTATCAGGTTTTTAAATGCAATTAAATTTTTACTGGTGATATTAATGATCAGTAGTTGCGCATTTAAAAAATCCTGAATATTGTCTGCTAATCTTTCTATATCAAGCAGATAAACAGAAACATTAACGGCCTTTAACTGCCTTAACTTCTCTGCTGAGCGAGTGGAAATATTAACCTTGTTACCTTGCCTTACAAATAACGCAGGTAACCTGCTACCCAACCAGCCACTGCCTAAAATAGAAATGCTTTTATCCATTGTTTATGTCCCTAATCGTCAAGTTTTGTTCGATAAAAGATGCAGCCTTATCTTCTTTTCTGCTGAATTACCCTGCTTTCTTGATGCTCTTTTTTGCGCTGCTTAACAGAGGATAAAACCTGTAACTTAAAATGGTCATCTGCTTTCCCCCACTGCATAATTTCAGTCAAACTCCGAAAACAACCTATACAAATATCCTCCTTATTGAGGCAGCAGTTACGTACACAGGGTGATGCCAGGTTACTCATTTGTATTCTCTATTTTTATTGAATGAAACTATCTTACCTTTAATGATCGCGATTGTTCAGTTAAACTGCCAGCGATTTAACAATTTGATAACAACACAGGAGCGCTAGATGTTTATTATCCGCTGGATTTTAGGTCGATTTATTTTATTACTGAATTTTATCTTCACCCCGAAAAAACGTAAACGCGAAATACACGAGCAGATAAAAATTGATTTACAGTCAAAATCATTACAACTATATCAATATAAAGCCTGCCCATTTTGTGTAAAAGTACGTCGGGCTGTACGTCGCCAAGGTTTAAATATTTCGACAGTAGATGCCAAGCACGCAGATAATAAACAAGTATTGCAAAACGAAGCGGGAAAAGTACAGGTACCTTGTTTACGTATTGAGGAAAGCAATAACGTGACCTGGCTATATGAGTCATCGGCAATTATTGAATACTTAAATAATCGTTTTGCTTAAGCCATAAAAAAACCACCTTTTGGTGGTTTTCTGTTTCGAACTTATTGGCTGGTAAACTGTAATAACAGCAACTTGTTTTTATCATATAACTT
>NZ_CEZLMY010000018.1:36295-41835 GCF_983033635.1 Psychromonas sp.
GCCGTCTTTCACTTCCCACTCATTTACTTTTGTTAACGCATCTAAAAATTCATCTTCGACTTCCATACCCGTGGCGCAATGTTTAGCTGTTGAGATAAAGTTTTTCATGATTAATAAGCTTTGATCGATCTGGTACCCCCCCTGAAAATTATTGCAACCGCCACTGCCAAATACACGCCCTTTTTGTATATCAAAAGTTAGATGAGGTTTGTTTTTTTCCTTGCTATCAAGAAACCATTTTTTGTTTGCCAATAAGCCTGGAATATCTAACGCAGCTGGCTCTGCTTCTTTTACAACAGGCAAAACTTCTTCTTTAGGTTTTGGCTTAGCTTGAGGTTTGGGGTGAGCCTTGAGCATGGCTTGAGCCGCAGCTTGCATCTCGATATTCAGCGATTCATTCAGATCATATCGCGTGAATGGTAATAACTCACGGTTAACATAGAGTAGTTTATGATCTTTTATGACTTGCACGCGAAGTTGATATATACCCGTTGATGAGAGTGATTTTTTAAGTACCGGTAAGGTAAATTCTTGTGGAAACTTCTCAAAAACATTTTGCTCTGAAGCGGAGAGAATATTAAATTTATTATCTCCTTGAGGACGGGATTCAAGGCTTAACTTAAAAATAGTACCAGGTTCAATATTACTCTCTTGGTTATATGTTAATTCCCCCTTAATGTACTGAGCTTGAGGAATTTTATAAAGCGCATAACCATCGGCAAATATAATAATGACAACAATCGCAAGAATTACCCAGTACAAATTTTTCATAATCAGCAGTCCCTTTCTAATCAACCTATTAGAGAATAGTTTATTAATAACAATCCAACTAGTTAGATTGCTCTTAATATCAACGGCACTGCTAAAATATCATTATTATCATCAGTTTAATGGTGATGATGCTTTAAAAAACTTTTAGGTATCAACTCGGCAATAAAACTACGTGCTCCACGGCGCAGTAACGAACTGAAATATAAAATTAAAATTATGACTAAACTTGCTATTTGCCACCAGCTGTAACTACCTTGCTCCTGATCCAACCAAGGAAGGGCAATAACATCTATATATTGATTCAGCCCTAAACCAATTAAGAAAGCCCCGCCTAACATCAGCATCGCCAGGCTCATAGCAGCAAAGACCCCCTGCTGCTGCTTAAATGTTTTTAGAAGCTCAAGACTAATCGTTGGTGCGATTAAAAAGAAAGCAATAGCAGCGCCTGGTGATAGACCTGCAATTAATAAAACAGCAATAACGGGGGTTATACCAGTCGCACAAAGTGCAAATGGAAACGCCACAATAATCATCACTAAGACTTGTAACCACAATGCTTGATCAAGGAATGCCCAAGCAGATGTAGCAGAGAGTGTTGCAGCCAGCGTCCAACCTAATAAAACCCAAGGTGCTGTATGATCGAGCTGATGTTGATAGCCCTGTTTAATGGCGCTAATAAATCGGGATGTTGAGGTTTTATCCTGGCAACTTATTTTCAATGCAGAGGAGAGTAGTGTTTTAAAGTGACGACCTAATAACCAGGCAATCACTAATGCAAAAATAGTAGCCAAAACAATGCGCAATAAAAGCATCTGCCCACCAAGTAGCGGCAGGGAAATAAGCAGTGCATCAAACCCCATAATCGGTGCCGCAATTAAAAATGCAGTCGCAAAGGTTTGGCTAACACCAGTAAATAATAGTTGCTGATGCATTTTGCTGGCACTGGGTGAGCAAACAGGTAAAGGTAAACCGTAAATGACCCCTTTTAAACTATCTTTAAAAAAAGACTGGCTGGCTTGTGTTGGTAAAACGGAGAACTTGGGATTGAAATAATGCATTAACCCGCTTAAAAAATAAGCCAGTAACAACATAGGAGCACTATACAAAGCAATATTGGTAAAATTGACCAGAGTTAACGCAGTATTATGCTCATCACGGCTTTGATCCCTCTTATGCAGTTCTTCAAGTTCATGATGATGCTCATCTATTTGCTGATCATTTTCAACTTCGGAAATATCATGATACCCGTCAGTTTCATGATGAACGTCATCAACTTCATGATGGTGTTGCCCAGCCTCTTGAATGCTATCTATATGCTGATCTACTTTAATAGAGTCTTGAATATCCGTAGCTGGCGTACCTGCATGATCATGGTTATGTTCAATATAACCCAGCCAATGCGGTAACAGCACCGAAGATAATACAATAACACCAAGCATACTGCCGATCCCCGCTGCATACTTGTTTTCATTATTATCTTTTTTTGGCGCATGAGAGTGGGAGTGTCCATGCAGATAGGGACGATGTAAAACAACATGCATAATCGACCCCATCACAAAGGCCTGGAACCAAGCTAGCCATTGACCATCAAGTTGTGCCAGAGAGTCACCGGCAAAAAATGCCCCAGCTAAAGTTGCAGCAGACATACCCAGCAAAATAATCATTGGTAATAACCGCCCATACTGAGGACGTAATAACCACCAAATAGTTAAACCGACAGGAAAGCGATGTAATAAAACACCTAGTGCAAGCAGCCAGCCCGTATGATCACCTTGCGTAACAATTAAAGCAGAACCATCGATACTGGCATGTAAAACTAAACCGAGTACACCTAAAAACAGTGTCGTTTGATGTGCCTGATGGGCGGCTTTCTGAAAGTATTTTTCTATCCAGCTTGGCGCCAGCAAACCAATTGCCATCAGCAGCAAAACGATCAAACCGCCACTGTGCAGAATTTCGGGCAGGATATGAAATAAAACAAGACCTGAAATAGTTACAAAAATAAATGCATCAAGCAGATCCAGCCAACCAGGCTGACGCTGTAACAACCGGTAGGTAACCGGTCCTAGGAAGAGTGCAAAAACACTTAGTAACAACAACATAAAAAGAGTCTCGATAAAATTAATCAAATTCTGTTTTGTTATAATATAACACTAAATCAAAGTTGACTATTTTTATCAGATATTAATATTTAAACTGTTTTAATAACTATTCTCACGCAACAGCTCCCTTGGCAAAAAGAGTGAAATCCCACCGGCAATGACGATAAACAGAGTTGAAACCAGTAAACAGGCGCTTAAACCTAAACTGATAAATATCCAGCCTGAAAGCAGCGTGCCGATTAAACGCCCCAGTGCATTTGCCATATAATAGAAACCGATATCTAACGATACCCCTTCTCTTTGCGCATAACTGACAATAAGGTAGCTGTGCATTGAAGAGTTGATAGCAAACAAAGCACCAAATAGAAACAGTCCGGCAATAAACAGAGTACTTTCAAATTGCAGCGATAAAACCACCAGCAGAGGGGTAACGGCCAATCCCATTGCCCATAACACCGCACTTTTACCATCTGGTACCCGCCCTGAAGAGCTCCCCGTAAAATAGGGGGTAACTGACTGAATACCGCCATAAACAATTATCCACAGGGCTAACAAACCACCTACCGTCCAAGCAGTCCAGCCGAAGGTTTCGCTAAGATAAACAGGCAAAGCGACCACAAACCAAACATCACGCGAAGCAAATAAAAATAGACGTGCAGCGGAAAGGATATTAACACTGGCACTTTTGGAAAATAGCTCTTTGAATTTGACCTTGCGTTTGACTCTGCCCAGATCTTTTTTAAGTAATAACAAACTTAAACAGCAGACAACACAAAGCAGGCTTGCCATCAATAACATGGCACTTTGAAAACCGATCAGCGTCAGCAGTAACCCACCTAAAAAGAAACCAACGCCTTTCAGTGTATTTTTTGATCCCGTTAAAATTGCCACCCATTTATAAAGAGTGCCCTGTCTTTCTTCACTGACAAACAGTTTAATAGCGCTTTTAGCACTCATTTTATTAAGATCTTTAGCAATACCTGACAATGCCTGTGCAAACATCACCCACGGAATAATCAGCCATTCACCAGGAATGGCTAACATTAACAGGGCAATCACCTGCATTATCAAACCGATATTCATAGTGCGATTAAGACCTAATCGCGCTCCCAGCCAACCACCAAGCAGATTAGTCACAACGCCAAAAAATTCATAAAACAGGAATAGGAAAGCTACCTGCAGCGCGCTATAACCTAACTGATGAAAATACAAAACAACCAACATGCGCAGTGCACCATCGGTTAGAGTGAACGCCCAATAATTAGCAGTGATAACTAAATATTGCTTCAGTTCAGCAGATAGATTTTTAAACATAGCGTTGTTATTTATCCGCAAGAGCAACGCTACGCATTAATTCAGCGGTGCGCGTTGCATAACCCATTTCATTGTCATACCAGGCATATATTTTAACCATGCGCGAACCGACAACCATAGTTGAAAGTGCATCAACAATAGTTGAACGCTGATCACCACGATAATCAATAGATACTAATGGCTTCTCTTCAAAACCTAAAATGCCTTGCAGTTCGTTTTCAGAAGCGCTTTTAAGTAAAGCATTGACCTCTTCAATATCGGTATCACGGCTAACATCAATCACAATATCAGTTAACGAAGCATTCGCTAATGGCACGCGCACTGCGTGCCCATCAATGCGATCTTTAAGCTCCGGAAATATCTCCACAATCGCTTTTGCAGAGCCGGTTGTGGTTGGAATCAGACTCATACCGCATGCACGGGCACGACGCAGGTCTTTATGGGGAGCATCTAAAATAGTCTGCGTATTGGTTAAGTCATGAATAGTGGTAAAGCAGACCTGTTCAATGCCTAACTTTTCATTAATCACTTTAATAACAGGCGCAAGACAGTTAGTTGTACAAGAAGCCGCAGTAACAATTTGGTGTTTATCTGGCTCAAAAATATGCTCATTTACACCAACCACAATATTAGCAATCGCATCATCTTTTACAGGTGCAGAAACAACCACGCGTTTTACACCCTGATCTAAATAGCTCTGCAGTAGTTTAGGATCACGGTTTACACCCGTAGCTTCAATAACCACATCGCAATTTGACCAGTCTACAGCGGCGATTTCTCGTTGCTGTGTACAATGAATTTTACTGCTGCCGATGACAATATGATTATCGCTTGCTTCAACTTGATGCTGCCAACGCCCCTGCACTGAATCAAACTCAAGAAGATGAGCGAGTGTTTTAGCATCGCCTGCACAATCATTAATCTGTACAAACTCAATATCAGCCCAATCATAGGCGGCACGCATCACTAAACGGCCGATTCGACCAAAACCGTTAATACCTACTTTAATTGTCATTTTTTAAATCCTTTTATTGTGACTTTAAACTTTGATTCAGTGTAATTAAATAATCTCGATGGCAAGCGTGCGTATATGCATTAGGGCGAATAAACTGAATGCGTTTCATTAACGGCTCAATTGCTTCCCCTCGCTCTAAAAGAATTTGCGCAGCAACCAAACCTGTACGCCCAGACCCTCCTTTACAGTGAACAGCAATGCTTTTGCCTTGTTCGAGTAAACGATGAATAGCTGGCCCTGCACTTTTCCAAGCTTCTAAAAACGGAGTTTCAGGAGCGAGATCGTCAACAATGGGCAGATGGAACCAAGACATGCCCTGCGCCTTAACGACCTCTCCA
>NZ_CEZLMY010000019.1:0-12753 GCF_983033635.1 Psychromonas sp.
TTTAAGTTGGAGATGAAAATATGCTGCTCATGATCTGGCAAGTTTGAAAAATCGATACGATCGCGACTGACATCAATCTCTTCAGGACGCCAGAAGAAGCTTAGTTGTTTCTCAATCAGTTTTTCAAATACTTCAAAACGTTGTTGGTCATAACGGGCAACATTAACCGGATTACCAAAAAACATCGGTTCTTTAAGTGCATTATTGGCGATTTTTGAGAACGTTGTATAAGCCATTTTACCTCTCCATACTGAATTAGTTCCTCAATTATATTGAGGGTATAAAATATGATTAAACTGAAAGCCCACCTAATAATGGGCTAAATAACAAATTGTTAATCGTTACTTAAATTTTACATGCACCGCCGGCACAATCATCTTCGATGACTTTTTCATCGTCTGCACCGTCACGTGTATTATGGTAATAGAGTGTTTTCACACCCATTTTATAGGCAACCAGCAGATCTTTTAACAGATTGGTCATCGGCACTTTACCATCATCAAAACGTTTAGGATCATAGTTGGTATTGGCTGATATTGCCTGGTCGACAAATTTCTGCATGATACCGACTAGTTCTAAATATCCCTGGTTATTTGGAATATCCCATAACAGTTCGTAATTTTCTTTATACTTTTCAAACTCAGGCACAACTTGTTTTAAAATACCGTCTTTACTCGCTTTAACACTGATAAAACCGCGTGGTGGTTCAATTCCATTGGTTGCGTTAGAGATTTGACTTGATGTTTCTGACGGCATTAATGCTGAAAGTGTGGAGTTACGTAAACCATCTTTAACAATATCTGCGCGCAGCGTTTCCCAGTCTAAGTGGTACTGTTCATCACAGATATCATCTAATGCTTTTTTGTAGGTATCGAGCGGTAAAATACCCTGTGAGTAACGTGTCTCATTAAATTTAGGGCAGGCACCGCGCTCTTTAGCAAGCTTGTTTGACGCTTTTAACAGATAAAATTGAATCGCTTCAAATGTTTTGTGGGTTAAGTTATTGGCACTACCGTCTGAGTATTTAACGCCATTTTTAGCTAAGTAATAAGCGTAGTTGATAACCCCTATGCCGAGTGTGCGGCGCGCCATACTGCTGTTTTCAGCTGCTTTAATCGGGTAGTCCTGGTAATCTAATAAGTTATCTAATGCGCGAACCGCCAGCTCTGAAAGCTCTTCTAATTCATCAAGTGAATCAATGGCACCTAAGTTCAGCGCTGAAAGGGTACATAAAGCGATTTCACCCTCTTCGTCCATAATATGCTGCAGAGGTTTAGTCGGCAGGGCAATTTCTAAACATAAGTTACTTTGGCGAATCGGCGCAACTTTACTGTCAAATGGGCTGTGTGTATTGCAGTGGTCAACATTTTGAATATAGATACGTCCTGTACTGGCACGCTCCTGCATCAGTAATGAGAATAACTCAACAGCAGGAATTGAACTTTGACGGATACTCTTATCACCTTCATATAAGGTATATAAACGTTCAAATTCATCTTGATCTTCAAAGAACGCATCATATAAACCGGGTACATCAGATGGACTAAATAGGGTAATTGATTTTCGGTCAATCAGGCGTTGATAGAATAAACGACCTAACTGCACACCATAATCTAAATGGCGAACACGGTTTGAATCGATGCCACGGTTATTTTTGAGAACTAATAAAGATTCAACTTCAAGATGCCAAATCGGATAGAAAACCGTTGCCGCACCACCCCGAACACCACCTTGCGAACATGATTTCACAGCTGTTTGGAAGTATTTATAAAATGGAATACAACCGGTATGGAATGCTTCACCACCACGGATTGTGCTACCTAATGCACGAATTCGTCCTGCATTGATACCGATACCTGCACGTTGGGATACATATTTTACAATTGAGCTTGCTGTCGCATTGATTGAATCTAAGCTATCACCCGTTTCAATCAATACACATGAGCTAAATTGACGAGTAGGTGTACGAACGCCTGCCATAATAGGTGTTGGTAGTGATATTTTAAATTGAGAGGCTGCGTCATAAAAACGTTTAACGTAATCTAAACGTACCGATTTATCGTAATCTGAAAATAAGCAGGCAGACACTAACAGGTAAAGAAATTGTGCACTTTCGTAAATTTCACCTGTTACGCGGTTTTGAATCAGGTATTTACCTTCAAGCTGTTTAACTGCACCATATGAGAAGTTTAAATCACGATTATGAACGATGAATTTCTCCATCTCTTCGAATTCTTTCTTGCTGTAGTCTTCAAGCAGGTGTGCATCATACTTACCTTTTGAACACATTTTACTGACATGTTCAAAAACGCTTGGTGGTGTAAACCGTTGATACGCCTTTTTACGCAGATGAAATACAGCGAGGTGAGCCGCAAGATACTGGTAGTCGGGGGACTCTTCTGAAATGAGATCTGCAGCCGCTTTGATAATTGTCTCATGAATATCTTCGGTACGAATACCATCATAAAACTGAATATGTGAATTTAACTCAACCTGTGAGACCGAAACATTGCTCAGACCTTCCGCCGCCCAAGTGATAACACGGTGAATTTTTTCAAGATCGATACTTTCTCTCTTACCATTACGTTTGGTGACAAACAGGTTTTTATTCATTCGGGTTACCTTCTTTACTGCGACAACAATTTGCGTTAAATAGATTTATGCTTGCTTACTTGAAACACAACATATTGTGCTTGGTTAAGCGGTGAGGCACAAGATAAAGCTTTTTAAGTTTTTATCAAGTGAATATTTAACCTCTTAAAGTGGATAATTTTGTGGATAAAAAGCAGTATAAAAAAACAGGTTAGTATTAACTAACATCAACCTGTAAGTCAGCTCTGTTTTTTGTGAAATGCAATGGTTATTTGTAAAAATATTTAACAGGAAATAGGGAGTTGTTAAATAGATGAAACATTTACAGAATTTAGATTTAGCTCATGTTTTACCTGTTTATTGGTTAGCAATCTCTTTATTTACCCGATAACTGGCATTATTTATGCTGGTTAAGAGTTGTTAATAGTTATATCGGTGCTATCAAAACAGCCTGTTTATATTCATTATTAATTACGATTGCTTATAAACTAAGTGCTGATGATCACAAATAAAATGCAACAAGTTTGTTACAAATCGTTAACTTGAGCCGAGATTGATCTAAATCAATGTAGTTGGGTTATTTATCAGGTTTTATAGCAAAACAGACAAGTTAATGGGTTGTTAATGAAATTATTGACTAACATTAAATTAATATTAAAAAGTGCTTTAATAAAATGCACTTGAATTTCAATTAAAAAGGGGGGCTATTATGAAATTACTTATGGAACCTAAGTGTTATACCGATATTTGCCTGCATGGTAAGTGGTTTCATCATGATCACGGCGAGACCAGTGCTTATATGCTAGGTTCTCGAATGATATTTGATTTAGGTATGATGCCAACCACAGATGAAGAGCTTGAAGCATGTCTTGAACCAATTGCGATACGTCAGCTTTTTGCTTAATAGCTTTTTGGTTAATCTGAAGGCGATAAAAAAGCGCTAACCTTTGTTTAGTGCTTTTTTATATACGCAATAAATTGATCTTTTCTCTGTTAAAGTTTCTGGCAACGTAACATATAATTTACATTCACATTATTGGTGATTACAAACTCACCAGCCAAAACATTAAATTCTACGCCACACAGATCTTCACAGTTTAATGCGGTTTTATCGATTGCAGATAAAAGTTGTGACGGGCGAATAAATTTTTCATATTCATGTGTGCCTTTCGGTACCCACTTTAACAAGTGCTCAGCACCTAAAATCATCATTAAATAGGCTTTAAAGGTTTTATTAATTGTTGAAAAATAGACAAAACCACCTGGTTTGACCATATCAGAGCACGCTTGAATAATAGAGGCCGGATCTGGCACATGTTCCAACATCTCCATGCAAGTGACAAGATCAAACTGCCCCGCATGTTGCACAGCAAACTCTTCTGCTGTTATTTTTCGATAATCAACTTCGCTTTGTGTTTCTAAAGCATGTAAACGTGCAATTTGTAATGAAGCATGCGCCATATCGATGCCAATCACTTTTGCGCCTTGTTTGGCCATGCTTTCTGCGAGAATGCCGCCACCACAACCGACATCAACAACTGATTTTGCAAATAAACCGTCAACGCCTTGCTCTATATATGCTAAACGGGTTGGATTAAGCATATGTAACGGTTTGAAGTCTCCTTCGGGATCCCACCATTGTTCGGCCATTGCTGAGAATTTTTCAATCTCTTTGGGATCGACATTATGTGATGTTGTATTTGCAGGCATGCTATTTACCAAATTTTCTAAAGTGGGCGCATTATAACCTGATAATTTTAATAATAAATTCATTTTAGCAATTGCAGGAATAGTGCTCTTTTCATAATCTATTTATCTGCTGACGATACTCGCTTGAACTTTGTTAGATACAGGCATTTAAAAGCTGCTATTAGCTTCTTTTAACAACAGATTGACAGTTATCTCATATTCATACGAACATTTGCTGTGAATGCGTTTATTCGTCACTATTTTATGCTAGTATGCGCAACTCACTAAAATTCAGTCGATATTCTAATAAATTAAGGATTTAGGTCTCTATGAGCGAATTTGCCTCTGACGTTTCTCCAATCAACATTGAAGATGAATTAAAGAACTCTTATCTTGATTATGCAATGAGCGTAATTGTCGGGCGTGCATTGCCTGACGTGCGTGATGGTCTTAAACCGGTTCACCGCCGTGTCTTATTTGCAATGAGTGTATTGCGTAATGACTGGAACAAACCCTATAAAAAATCAGCACGTGTTGTTGGTGATGTAATTGGTAAATATCACCCGCATGGTGATACTGCGGTATACGATACCATTGTTCGTATGGCTCAGCCTTTCTCTTTACGCTATATGCTGGTTGACGGACAAGGTAACTTCGGTTCTGTCGATGGTGATAGTGCTGCGGCGATGCGTTATACGGAAATCCGTATGGACAAAATCGCGCATGAGATATTAGCCGATTTAGATAAAGAAACGGTCGATTTTGTGCCTAACTATGACGGTACAGAATTTATTCCTGAAGTAATGCCAACGAAAGTGCCTAACTTGCTAGTTAATGGTTCATCAGGTATCGCAGTCGGTATGGCAACCAATATTCCACCACATAATTTGGGTGAAGTGATCGATGGTTGTTTAGCATTAATTGAAAATCCCGAACTAACCATTAATGAACTGATTGAATACATTCCAGGACCCGATTTCCCGACAGCTGGTATTATTAATGGCCGTAAAGGCATTGTTGATGGCTACCATACGGGGCGCGGTAAAGTAAAAATTCGTGCTAAAGCGGATATTGAAGTTAATGATAAAACAGGTCGTGAAACCATTGTTGTTCATGAGCTGCCTTACCAGGTTAATAAAGCACGTCTAATCGAAAAAATTGCTGAGCTGGTAAAAGATAAAAAAATTGAGGGGATCAGTGCCCTGCGTGATGAGTCAGACAAAGACGGCATGCGCATGGTGGTTGAAGTGAAACGTGGTGAAGTGGGGGAGGTGATTTTAAATAACCTTTACGCACAAACACAGATGCAGGTTTCATTTGGTATTAATGCGGTGGCATTAGATCACGGTCAACCAAAACTGTTTAACCTCAAAGAGATGTTAGAAGCGTTTATCTTGCATCGTCGCGAAGTGGTGACACGCCGCACCGTATTTGAGCTGAAAAAAGCTCGCGATCGCGCCCATATCCTCGAAGGTTTAGCTATTTCACTGGCTAATATCGAACCTATCATTAAGCTTATTCGCCACTCGGCAACGCCAGCAGAAGCAAAAATCGCCCTGCAATCACAAGGTTGGGAACTCGGTAATGTAGCAGCGATGCTTGAAGCCTCTGGGGTTGATGCGGCTCGTCCTGATGGGTTGGCCATTGAGTTTGGCGTGCGTGATAACAGTTATTATATGACTGAAGTGCAAGCACAGGCGATTCTGGATCTGCGTTTACATAAATTAACCGGTCTTGAGCACGAGAAAATCTTAAGTGAATATAAAGAGCTGTTAGATATTATCGCGGCACTGTTGTTCATTTTAGAAAATCCAGCGCGTTTAATGGAAGTGATTCGTGAAGAGCTAGAAGAGATTCGTGCTAACTTTGGCGATCCTCGTCGTACCGAAATTACCGCGAGTGAAGCTGATCTTTGTATGGAAGATTTGATTAACGAAGAAGATGTGGTGGTGACGCTTTCTCATGAAGGTTACGTTAAATACCAACCGT
The DNA here is from genome assembly GCF_983033635.1 of Psychromonas sp. Lineage (NCBI taxonomy): Bacteria > Pseudomonadati > Pseudomonadota > Gammaproteobacteria > Alteromonadales > Psychromonadaceae > Psychromonas > Psychromonas sp. The sequence goes on from NZ_CEZLMY010000019.1 coordinate 6,271, forward strand.
TAACGGATTACGAAGCGCAGCGCCGTGGTGGTAAAGGTAAATCAGCAACTAAAATGAAAGATGAAGATTTCATCGAAAAACTCTTAGTTGCCAGTACCCACGATACGATTTTATGTTTCTCTACTCGCGGCCGTTTATATTGGTTGAAAGTATTCCAATTACCACTGGCTTCTCGTCAGGCTCGCGGTCGTCCAATCGTCAATATCTTGCCGCTGGAAGAGGGCGAACGTATCACTGCGATTCTACCTGTGCGTGAATATGAAGATGATAAGTTTGTGTTTATGGCAACCGCCAACGGTACAGTTAAGAAAACCGCATTAAGTGCTTACAGCCGTCCGCGTGCAAGTGGTTTGATTGCCATTAACTTAAATGAAGACAATGAGTTAATCGGTGCGCAAATAACTAATGGTGAAAATGAGATCATGATTTTCTCTGATGCAGGTAAAGTTGTGCGCTTTAAAGAAGCGGAAGAAACTACCGTAACTGATGAAGATGGTAATGTTGTTTTAGATGAAAATGGTAATCCTGAGATTAAATTCAAAGGTGTTCGTCCTATGGGACGTACAGCCACTGGTGTTCGTGGTATCAAACTCAAAGATGGCGAGAAAGTAGTCTCTTTGATTGTGCCAAACGAAACGGGGCATATCTTAACCGCTACTGAAAATGGTTACGGTAAACGTACTCCGCTTGCAGACTACTCGCCTAAGAGCCGTGCAACGCAAGGTGTTATCTCAATCAAAGTGAGTGAGCGTAACGGTAAAGTTGTTGGTGCCGTACAGGTTGATGATAATGATGAGATCATGCTTATATCTAATAAAGGTACATTAGTTCGTACACCTGTTGGTGGCGTGTCTGTGGTCGGACGTAATACTCAAGGTGTAACACTTATCAAAACACGCGAAGATGAACAGATTGTAGCTTTGCAGCGCATTGATGAAATCAAAGATCTGCCTGTTTATGAAGAGGAAGGCGAGGCTGTTGAAAATCAGACGGAACAAGCGGTTTCTGAAAATGAGACCGTAACTGACGAATCCTCAGAATCCCAAGAATAAACAATTCAGACATTAAAATAAGCGGCCTTGGCCGCTTATTTTATTTTAAGAGACAAGCAATATAATGACTAAAATATTTAATTTCTGTGCAGGTCCGGCAATGTTACCGGAAGCGGTTATGCAAAAAGCACAACAAGAATTTTGTAACTGGCAAGGCCTGGGTGTTTCAGTGATGGAAGTGAGTCACCGTAGCCCCGAATATATCGAAATGGCATTACAGGCAGAACAGGATTTACGTGATTTGATGGAAATTCCTGATAATTATAAAGTCTTATTTTGTCATGGTGGCGGTCGCGGTCAGTTTGCTGCTGTACCATTAAATCTTCTTGATGATAAATTAGACGCGGATTATCTATTAACGGGTCAATGGTCAAAAGCTGCGGTAGTTGAAGCTAAAAAACATGCTCGCATCGCTGAAACTAATATCATGACTGAAACTGCGGATGGAAAAGTGAATGTTCAAGCCTGTGCTGATTGGCAAATCAACGCTGGCGCAGCTTATGTGCATTACTGTCCAAATGAAACGATTGAAGGTATTGAAATCTTTGAAACACCGGAAACGGGTGTAGTGCCATTAGTTGCCGATTTCAGCTCTACAATTTTATCTCGCCCAATTGATGTTTCGAAATTTGGTATTATTTACGCAGGCGCGCAAAAGAATATCGGCCCATCCGGTTTAGCAATTGCGATTGTACGTGATGATCTGATTGGTAAAGCACGTAAAGTGATTCCATCAATTTTAGATTACAAAGTACAAGCAGATGCTGGCTCAATGTATAACACGCCGCCAACATATGCCTGGTACTTAGCTGGTTTAGTTTTTAAATGGCTTAAAGAGCAGGGCGGTTTAGTTGAAATTGAAAAGAAAAATATCGCTAAAGCGCAGCTGCTTTATGGTTTTATCGATAAATCTGACTTTTATGCTAACAACGTTGATAACTGCGTGCGCAGCCGTATGAATATTCCCTTTACACTTAGCGATGACAGTTTAAATGAGACGTTTTTAAGCGAGTCTAAAGAAGCCGGTCTATTGACTTTAAAAGGTCACAAGTTAGTCGGCGGTATGCGTGCAAGTATCTACAATGCAATGCCAATTGAAGGCGTGCAGGCATTAGTTGACTTTATGGCTGATTTTGAAAAAAAATACGCTTAATAAAAACTTAAATTTCAATTAATGGATTAGGAATAACAGATGAGTTGTGATTTTTTAAATATTGCCAATAGTGGTGTACAAAAACTACATCCCTATCAAGCTGGTAAACCAACTGACGAATTAGAGCGTGAGCTTGGTATTACCAATATTGTAAAACTAGCTTCTAATGAAAATCCGCTCGGTTTAAGTGATTCTGTAAAAGTCGCTTTGCAGAAAGAATTGAGCGAGTTAACACGTTATCCTGATGCCAATGGTTATTATCTAAAACAAGCGCTTGCTGAAAAATATGCCGTTGAGTTACAGCAGGTGACATTAGGTAATGGCTCTAACGATCTGCTCGAGCTAGTTGCGCGCGCATTTGTAAGCTGTGAAAATGAAGTTATATTTGCACAATATGCTTTTGTAGTTTACCCAATTGTTACTCAAGCAATTGGCGCAAAAGCGGTTGTTGTGCCAGCTAAAGATTACGGTCACGACTTGGATGCAATGGCCGATGCTATTACAAATAATACCAAGCTGATTTTTATTGCTAATCCAAATAATCCTACGGGGACATTTTTAGAACAAGATGAGATTAAATCTTTCCTAACTAAGGTTCCTGAAAATGTTTTAGTGGTATTAGATGAAGCATATTTTGAATACGCATCAGCGGATCGCCGTGGTAATGCCATTGAGTGGATTAAAGAGTTTCCTAACCTGATTATTTTACGCACTTTCTCAAAAGCGTATGGTTTAGCTGGATTGCGCGTAGGTTACTCTATTTCAAATCCGCAAATAGCTGATATTTTAAACCGGGTACGTCAACCATTTAACTGTAATGCGTTAGCGCTTAAGGCTGCGGAAACTATTCTGCAAGATGAAAAATACTTACAAGAAAGTATTAAATTAAATAATGCAGGGATGGCCGATTTAAGTACATTTTTCCGCGAGCATGAACTTGAGTATATCCCGTCAATGGGTAATTTTATTACCGTAAATGTTGCTACCTCCGGTGATAAGGTTTACCAGGAGTTATTAAAGGAAGGGGTGATTGTACGTCCTATCACAGGTTATGGTTTACCTAACCACCTTCGTATTAGTATTGGTACTCAAGCTGAAAACCAACGTTTTAAACAAGCACTGGTTAAAGTGCTTGAGCTGTAGTTATTAATAGAGATTATTAATTGAAAATTATTAATCTAGTTTTAAGTCAGAAAATAGAGAATATTATGGAACAATTATTATTAAAACCAATTGCTAAAGTTGATGGTGAAATCAATCTTCCTGGTTCAAAAAGCCTGTCTAATCGTGCGCTTCTATTAGCTGCATTAGCAAAAGGGACAACTACTTTAACTAACTTATTGGATAGTGACGATATTCGTCATATGCTAAACGCGCTTAAAAAACTAGGCGTTAATTACCAACTTTCTGATGATAAAAAACAATGTGTTGTTGAAGGTTTAGGCCGAGCATTCAATACGACAGAGCTTGGTCAACTAGAGCTGTTTTTAGGTAATGCAGGTACAGCGATGCGTCCACTTTGTGCGGCGCTTTGTTTAGGCCAGGGTGAATATGTATTAACTGGTGAGCCGCGTATGTTTGAGCGTCCAATCGGCAGTTTAGTCGATGCACTGCAACAAGCCGGTGCCGATGTTACTTATCTAAAAGATGAAAACTACCCGCCACTTAAAATTAAAGGTACAGGCCTAAAAGGTGGAAAAATCGAGATTGACGGTAGTGTCTCAAGTCAGTTTTTAACTGCATTTTTAATGTCTGCACCAATGGCAACAGAAGACACTACAATTGAAATTGTTGGCGAACTGGTTTCTAAACCGTATATCAAAATCACTCTGCAGATTATGCAGGACTTTGGCATTGAAGTTGATAATGAAAATGGTGAGTACCAACGTTTTGTTATTAAAGCGGGACAAACCTATACGGCTCCTGGTGATTACTTAGTGGAAGGTGATGCGTCATCAGCATCATACTTTTTAGCTGCAGCCGCAATCGGCGGCGGAAGTATTAAAGTGACTGGTATCGGTAAAAAATCGGTACAAGGTGATATTCAATTTGCTGATGCATTAGAGGCGATGGGCGCAAATATTGAATGGGGCGATGATTATATTAAAGCCAGCAAAGGAGAGCTTAAAGCCATCGATATGGATATGAACCATATTCCGGATGCGGCTATGACGATTGCTGTCGCAGCTCTGTTTGCTGAAGGTACCACGAAAATTCGCAACGTTTATAACTGGCGTGTTAAGGAAACAGATCGTTTATATGCAATGGCAACAGAGCTGCGTAAAGTAGGCGCAACGGTTGTTGAAGGTCATGACTTTATAGAAGTGACACCGCCGGCAAAACTTAACCATGCCGCTATTGATACCTATGATGATCACCGTATGGCGATGTGCTTTTCGTTAGTGGCTTTAAGTGATACGCCGGTTACTATCAACGATCCTAAGTGTACATCCAAAACATTCCCGGATTATTTTGAAAAGTTAGCTTCGGTTAGTTGCTAATCGATAGTAATAGCGAATAATAAAGCCTTGCATCGCAAGGCTTTATTATTTTTTCAGAAAGATAATTCCTGAACATTTTTTTCTACCGTAAGAAAGAAACCTTCTAGGGAGGAAAGCAGGCCACTTTCTGAAAAGGTGGATCTTTAACTAAAGTTTGTTTATTTCAGAGTCTCTTTTGCCACCGTCGCCATGTGTTATTTTTTGTATATCCGTTCATTGAAATTCCAGCTAAAAAATTCCAGAGCAGCGCTAGACTTATAGTAAATGTATTAATGATGTGATCTTATATTGCATAAAATAAATTGATACTAACAAGGTATGGGTTTTAGCGGGGAAGTAGTCGCTTTAGCTTACCAGAGATGCTAAGAAATAATGCCAGAAATAAAACTCATAATGACCTTCATTTTAACCTGTTAGATTGATTGCTTATTTTATGTGTTTGCTACTATTGATAAGAGATTTAATTGGGAGGAATACAATGAGCTATAAGCATATATTAGTCGTTGTTGATTTATCTAAATCCAGTGAAGTAGTGATCAGTAAAGCGGTTTCATTAGCTAGAGGTGCTCAATCGAAACTTTCATTTATTTATGTTGATGCTAGTTATGTAAGTACCATAGGGCTAGTTAAAACAGCAGTTGATAAGGTCGAAGCTGAAGAAAAAGGTATATTGCAAAAAGAGTTGCAAGCATTAGCTGTTCAGGTTGATTATCCGATCACCAACACTTTGGTTGTAATGGGAAATTTGAACGATACACTAAAAACAACAGTTAAAGAAATGGATGTTGATCTATTAGTTTGCGGGCATCATCATGATTTCTGGAGTCGTCTATTATCTTCAGTGCTAACTATACCCAAACTACCTGAAGATGCAGATTCAGAGGAACGCGCGGATGCCAGAACAAGGCACAACATGAAGATAATGGTTATTCCCTTTTCAAATGTTGTAACGCAGAGCTGGCTTTCGAGCGTTCCTCCCACAGGGCAAGGCGGGAGGAAACTCTCTTCGGCGTTATGAAGTATTGATTTAGAACGACTAGATCTTCAACTTCATGCCTTGAATAGGGCCACCTCCCGACTTGCTGATTCCTGCATCTTCAGGTAGCTTGGGTATAAGCATTGCGAATGGGGCAAACTATGTGTGTGCTATATAGTGACGGTACTGGCCCTGTTCGGATCGTCCTATTTAATCGCCATGCGGCTCTGTGCGTGAACACTGATGAGCGGAAAAAGGTGCCTGAAACTCACTTCTAGCGAATAAAATCCCCTACAAAAATGAAATGCCTACAAACCGGACATATATGGACGCCCCATTTTTAAATATCTCCCCCGACTTTTGTCGAGCATCGACGCCACTTGAAAGTTGATGTTTTATTGCGCAAATGCCGTCAAAGTTCACGGCAATACCATGCTAAAATTAATATAAGGTTGCATATAGGCTGTGATGAAAACCTATTCCCAGCATGAGTGACACCGTCTGAACATGTTTGAGGTCTATTTGGTAATTATTCGTAATAATATAAATGTTTAAAGCAACTTTTTTTGATAAAACAGGGAAATATTTTGAAGATACAGTATAAGACAGCTTCCATGATAACTTTGTCCGGCGTTGTTATCGTACTCCTGCTTTCGATAGGTTATGACCAGTACAGTCATAGGATAGTTAACGATAAAGAGATGGACAATATTACTAATATTTCTGAAGAGGTTGCCTCTCATTTAGAATCTCATCTTAGAGAAAAATCAGCAATCGCTATTACTCTCTCCTCTGCCCCGC
>NZ_CEZLMY010000019.1:12763-30725 GCF_983033635.1 Psychromonas sp.
CTTATCAAAGATGCTCTGCTGAAAAGTAATGCTGAATTTGCCGCATTGGCTGATTACGAACGCAAACAAAAAATTGAAGCAGATAACCAGCAATGGATGAAAACAGCTGATATCAAGGATCCGTTTATCCAGGCGCACTTGAGCAACCCGATAGCCGAGCACCTTAAGCATCAGCAAATACTCCTGCCAGGAGAGTATGGTGAAATATTTATTACAAACCGCTATGGAGTCATGATTGCTACTACAGGCAAGCTGACCACTCTTGCGCATGCGAATAAGTACTGGTGGAAGGCTAGCTTTAATGAAGGGCAAGGGCGAATTTTTTTGGATGATCGTGGTTTTGATTCCAGTGTAAAGGGATATGTGCTTGGAGTGGTTGTGCCAATTAAGGTGAATAATGAGATTATTGGCATAATGAAAAGCAATGTGAATATCATGGGGCCGCTGACTGATATTATCCATAATTTTGCACAGCGCCATTCAGGTAAGATAAAGATAGTTCGTACGGGTGGACTCATCGTAGCCGAACGTAGTGTCGCTCCACTATCAACTCGGGTAGATGATGCTCTTGTTGAAATATTACGAAAAAAAGAAAACGGCAGCGCAATCATTGTAGAAAACAACGAAAATCAGCTGGTGGCTTATTCCCCTGTGCGAATCACCATGGGGACAGAACAATTTGCTTTTGGAGGCAGTCAGGAATCGATTGATCATATTAAAGGCAATATAGGTGATGCTTGGCATGTTGTTATCTCGCATAGTCAAAGCGAGATTATTGAAGTTGCCCATAAACTTACTTTAGTTATTACTTTTGTCGGAATTATCTTCACCTTGTTAACCGCATCTGTAGCTCTGCTTTTGGGGAAGTGGGCAGCTAAGCCAATCGTTGAGCTTGCAAATGCTGCCCAACTTATCGGTAAGGGGGATCTTGAAACTAGGGTTGCAGTGCACTCAAATGACGAGATAGGAGCTCTGGCAAAATCGCTGAACTTAATGGCGGAAAATCTGCAAAACACTATGACCTCCAGAGATAAGTTGCTCTATGAGATTGAGCAGCGCCAAAAGGTGGAAGAAAAGTTACGTCACCTTTCAACCATTGACGAGTTAACTGATGTTTATAATCGAAGGGCATTCAACGAGAAGCTGTATACGAGCATTGGCAGGGCAAAACGCCATAATGAGCCTCTTTCAATACTCCTGATTGATATCGATCATTTTAAAGTTATAAACGATTCACACGGTCATGATGTTGGCGATTTAGTCATAAAGGATTTAGCTTGTGTTGCAAATGAAAGTATTCGTCAGGAGGACATGCTGGCACGGTGGGGGGGCGAGGAATTTGCCATTTTGCTGCCACAAACCGGAAAAGATAGCGCCTTGCTATTTGCAGAACGATTACGGCAAAAAATATCTATGCATGACTTCCAACAAGTTGACCAAATTACAGTCAGTATTGGCCTTGCTGAATTTCAGGCTGATGATACTCCAGATTCGTTTGTCAAGCACGCTGACGTTGCGCTCTATCAAGCTAAAGACGGGGGAAGAAATATTGTGAAATCTTGATAATGATTGGCAAGTCAAGCCGCGGAGATAGCATTAAGATTAAAGGCGAGCTATTGATTTAATATTTGTGAAAAAGGTGGCTTGCCAATGTGTTAATTTGTCAATCATGTTTCATGAGTAGTCTCCTTTAGAATGAGGCGACATTATGTGTAAATTTTAATTTTATTGGTATATGCGCTTAACTTAGCACTTACATTTCAACGTGCTTATGTTTCGATTTATAGAAAATATCAACTTCTGGATTCGGGGCGTTATTATCCAGATTCAACAAGTCGTGTAATTGCCGGAGTATTGCAAAATGGTATGTTTAAGCAATCGTTTATTGGGTTTAACAATCAACAAAAGTATCTTATTGAAATCTGCTTTTATGATGCCCGGGTTCCGATACAAAGAGAGCTGTTATTGAAGAATAATCACTTAATATGGTGATTATACCTGCATATTTTTTCTGAGTTATCTGTACAGACATGTGAAATCAGAGCTGGTTATTTAAGCTGATTATTAACCATTGATAATTTATTTGCAGTTTTGTTCGTTTTCTATGCAGTTAAGTGTAAATAATGGAATGAAAGCGACGATTCCTGATGCTATTTACTTTCTTCTCTTGCTGAAATTTAGGTGGGTTGCTAAAGTATGTTATTAATTTATTTTTTAGCTATTTTGGAAAATTTTCATGTTTAAAATGTTTCGAGGTATGTTTTCTAACGATCTATCGATCGATTTGGGAACCGCAAACACACTTATTTATGTAAAAGATCAAGGTATCGTATTAGATGAGCCTTCAGTTGTTGCTATCCGTTTAGATAAAAACGGTGCAGGCAAAAGTGTAGCTGCAGTCGGGCATGATGCAAAACTGATGCTAGGTAAAACACCTGGTAATATTCAAGCGATTCGTCCAATGAAAGATGGCGTGATTGCAGACTTTTATATTACTGAAAAAATGCTTCAACATTTTATTAAGCAAGTACATAACAATAACTTTTTGCGCCCTAGCCCTCGTGTCTTAGTCTGTGTGCCGTGTGGTTCTACACAAGTGGAACGTCGCGCAATTCGTGAATCTGCGCAGGGAGCAGGTGCACGGGATGTATTCCTGATTGATGAGCCTATGGCTGCTGCTATCGGTGCTGGCATGCCTGTTTCTGAAGCAAAAGGTTCAATGGTTGTTGATATTGGCGGTGGTACAACAGAAGTTGCTGTTATTTCACTAAATGGCATTGTCTATTCAGCTTCTGTACGTATTGGCGGAGATAAATTTGATGAAGCCATTATCAACTATGTTCGCCGCAATTATGGCTGTACCATTGGTGAAATTACGGCTGAACGTATCAAGCACAGTATTGCGATTGCGCATCCAATCAATGATATTAAAGAGATTGAAGTACGTGGTGTGAATGTTGCAGAGGGGGTTCCTCGCAGCTTTACCCTTAACAGTAATGAAATTTTAGAAGCGCTACAAGAGCCATTAAGCGGCATTGTTTCTGCTGTTATGCTGGCATTGGAAAAGACGCCACCGGAACTTGCTGCTGATATTGCAGAACGAGGCATGGTGTTAACGGGTGGTGGTGCATTATTATGCGAGCTGGACCGCTTACTTTCAGAAGAGTCTGGTATTCCTGTTATTGTTGCTGATGATCCGCTGACCTGTGTTGCTCGTGGTGGTGGTATGGCACTAGAGATGATTGATACTTATGGTGGCGATCTGTTTAACGCAGACTAATTTAGTGCATCGTTACAAGTTGTTTGTAACGAATGTCCTTCCCTTATTTGATCGGTAATAATGAAACCTATTTTTACGCGCGGTCCCTCTTTTTTATTAAGGCTATCCATAGTGATAGCCTTTTCGCTTATATTGCTTTTATCAGACAGCCAATTTAATCTGTTTGCTTCTTTACGAATTTACCTTAACTCTTTAGTTAGTCCTGTGCAATATGTGGCAGATGCACCGCAGAAATTATTTAGTGCATTGTCTGAAAATGTAATGACACGGCAAGCTTTAAAAGAGCGTAATCAACAATTAGAGAAAGATAATTTACATCTTAAAGCGGATCGCTTATTACTGACACAATTGCAGAATGAAAATAAACAGTTACGCGAGTTATTGAATTCAAAACGTGTATTTACTAATAAACGTATGATCACTGAGGTAATGAGTTTACGCTCAGATCCTTTTACTCACCAGTTATTGATCGATAAAGGTGCGCTCGATGGAGTTTATTTAGGGCAACCTGTAATTAATGAAGATGGCGTTGTCGGGCAAGTTTCTCAAGTAGGCAGTACCACAAGTCGAGTTTTATTAATTGTCGATGCAAGTCATGGTATTCCAGTTCGGGTGCAACGTAATGATGTAGCCGCCATTGTGCACGGTAGTGGTGCCTGGAATAAGTTAAATGTGCCTTTTGTGCAGAGTAATGCCGATTTGCAAGAGGGTGACTTGTTGGTTACCTCCGGTTTAGGTGGTCGTTTTCCTGCTGGTTATCCGGTGGCAACTGTGACCCATTTTAACTATCAGGAAGGTGCGCTTTACGCCGAGGTGACGGCAACGCCCGTAGCACTCTTAGATAGAAGTCGTTATTTATTACTGTTGTGGAATGTTCACCAAGTTCAGGAATCTGATTTATCGCTTGATTCGTTGGAGTCTGAAGATGTCACTACTGAGTAATTACCGAATTATCTACAGTACTTTTTTTCTAGGGTTAATTTGCGCCATTTTCCCACTTCCGATAATCCTTAATGCATTTCGCCCCGATTGGATGATGCTTATCATTTTTTATTGGGTATTAGCTTTGCCGCATAGGGTTGGTATCGTTCACGCTTTTATAGTCGGCCTATTACTTGATCTGTTATTAGGTTCAACCTTGGGTATGCATGCATTGGTTTTTTCTATTTTAGCTTATATTGTGAGTATAAATTATCAACGCATTCGTTATTTCACCATTGTGCAAACGACGTTATTAGTGGGTTTGTTTATTTTGATTTCTAAAGTTTCCCTGTATTTGATTGCATCAAGTTTACATGAGATTGTTTTACACAAGCATTATTTTTGGTCGATATTTACCTCAATGCTAATTTGGCCGTGGTTTTTTCTATTCATGCGCTTTATTCGCATTCGTTTTAAGGTTGCTTAAATATGATTTACCTTGCTTCTAATTCACCAAGACGTGCGGAACTTCTTGGGCAAATTGCAGTTCCATTTTCTCTGCTTAAAGTCTCAATTGAAGAAAAAATAAAAGAGGGCGAATCGGCTGAAAATTATGTATTACGTTTAGCGCTTGAAAAAGCACAAGCTGGTTTTGCAAGCAGTAATAAAGACAGGCCTGTATTAGGCGCTGATACTATTGTGGTTATTGACCAGCAAATATTAGAAAAACCAGCTGATCAGGTTCACGCCAAAAAAATGCTACAACTATTATCGGGTCGTACACATCAAGTTTTTACGGCAATAGCTTTAGTTGACTCTGAGTTTTCAAAAACACGATTGGTAAAAACTGCTGTCAGTTTTAAAGTTCTAAGTGAACAGGAGATAGCTGAGTACTGGTTAAGTGGCGAACCTTTAGATAAAGCTGCGGGTTATGGTATTCAAGGTCTTGCTGGCAAGTTTGTTACAAATATCAGTGGCAGTTATAGCGCTGTTGTAGGGCTTCCTCTGTATGAAACGGAACAGCTCATTAAAGAATTTTATAGGGATTGAAAATGTCAGTTGAATTATTAATGAATATTACCCCAACCGAAACACGAGTTGCATTGATTGAAGGTGGGATTTTACAAGAGTTACATATCGAACGTCAGGCGACCAAGGGGATTGTTGGTAATATTTACAAGGGTAAAGTTAGTCGAGTATTGCCCGGTATGCAGGCTGCCTTCGTTGATATTGGATTGGAAAAAGCGGCTTTTTTACATGCTTCTGATATTGTTCCGCATACAGAATGTGTTGCTCAGACTGAAAAAGCACAGTTTAAAGTCGCTGATATTTCTGAATTAGTCCGTCAAGGACAAGATATTATGGTGCAAGTGATTAAAGATCCGCTGGGCACTAAAGGGGCGCGATTAACCACTGATATTACCGTACCTTCTCGTTATTTGGTATTTATGCCTGGTAGTGAACATGTTGGCGTTTCACAGCGAATTGACAGTGCAGAAGAGCGCGAACGTTTAAAAAGCATTACACAAGGTTGTGTTGATGAGTTAGGTGGCTTCATTATTCGCACAGCTGCTGAAGGTGCGCCTGAAGATGAGTTAGTTCATGATGCGGCTTTTTTACAACGTGTTTGGCGTAAAGTGTTGACCCGTCGTCAACGTACCAAAACAAAGAATAAATTACTGTACAGGGATTTAGGGTTAGCATTTCGTATTTTAAGAGATTTTGTAGGTAGTAAAATAGATCGCGTGCGTATTGACTCTAAACTTACCTTCACAGACCTTCAAGCGTTCACCCATGAGTTTGTACCTGAGCTTGAAGATAAAATTGAGTACTACTCAGGTGAAAGTCCAATTTTTGATCTCTTTGATGTTGAAAATGAAGTGCAACGAGCATTAGATCGAAAAGTTGAGCTTAAGTCCGGCGGTTATTTAATTATCGACCAAACGGAAGCTATGACCACTGTTGATATTAATACCGGGGCTTTTGTCGGTCACCGAAACCTTGAAGAGACTATTTTTAATACTAATATCGAAGCGACACAAGCGATTGCACGACAACTGCGGTTACGTAACTTAGGCGGCATTATTATTCTTGATTTTATCGATATGAAATCCACTGAACATAAACGTCGTGTGTTTACCAGTTTAGAGCATGCTTTAGCAAAAGATCGTGTTAAAACGCATATTAATGATTTCTCGCCGTTGGGTTTGATTGAAATGACACGCAAGCGTACCCAGGAAAGTTTGGAGCATATCTTTTGTAGTGATTGTAAGCAGTGTAATGGACGGGGTTATGTAAAGACTGTCGAAACAGTGTGTTATGAAGTGTTACGGGAAATATTACGTGTAAATCGTGCTTATGATGTGGATCGTTTTGTTGTTTACACTGCACCTGCAGTGGCGGACGCTTTGCAGGGCGATGAGTCTCATAGCCTTGGTGAACTTATTTTGTTTATGTCAAAACAGGTAGAAATTCATGCTGAGCCTTTGTATGGGCCTGAGCAATTTGATGTTGTGATGATGTAATTGGATTTATAATTGAAACATTTTACGTGTAGATGGTTGCAACGCTTTTCTGTATTGATTGCAATAAAGCTATTTATTATTGCTACTTGCTTAACTGCATTACGTATCCTCTTTGTCAGTATTGAAGATTATAAAGAAGATTTAACAAGCTGGTTAGCAAGTGAATACAATATCAATTTATCGGTTGCAGATATTTCTGCCGGTGTTGATTTCTCCGGGCTTATCTTAACCCTAAACGATATTGAGCTGGTAGACTCCGCAGATCTTCCTTTTGTACTGACACTTGATTATCTTTTTCTACATCTTGATTTCTGGAACTCTGTCACAGAGCAAAATCTTAATTTTAACCGTATCTCATTACAAGGTGTCGAGTTAACAGTAAAAAACTTGCAAGGAACTGAAAAAAAATCAGAACAATCGCTGCTTACCATCGATTCGCTACAAACTGTTTTTTTACAGCAACTCAATAAATTTTCAGTTAAAGATAGTCGTATTCATTTTAAAGATCACTTAGGTCGTAATAAAACCATTGTTATTGAAAAACTGCGTTGGTTAAATGACGGTGATTCTCACCAAGGTATTGGTAGTGCTTCATTGCCGGATAGTATGGGCTATAACTCTTTAGAGTTTGTTGTCGATCTGTTTGGAGAGCAGGGAAGTAAAGATACTCCGCTGCGAGGTGAACTTTATGCTGAAGCCGATAACCTCAATATCACCGATTATTTAACGGATCGTGTTAACCCTAATGCGCAGATACTTGATGCTGTTTTGGGTTTTCAAATTTGGGCTGAGTTTTCATTTGCTAAATTGCATCAAGTTCAGGTTGTTTTAAATGATAGCCAGCTTGCTTGGTCGCAGTCTAACAAACGGCAGAAATGGCAATTAAACAGCGGCTTATTGCAATTAAGCAATAGTGAACAAGGCTGGTTATTTGATAGCTATGATCTTGATATAGAGCAAAATAATAAAAAATTACAAGGTTTAACGTTTACTGGATATGGAACAGCTGACCATGCATCTTTTGATTTTAATGCATTAAATTTAAAAGATTTATTACCGTTTTATTTATTAAGGTCTGAATTAACAAAAGCACAGCTAGCTTCATTACGCGCATTTGATATTGATGCGGATATCAAGCATTTTTCAATTAAGAAGAATAAAGACAATAAATTACAGTTTAAAGCACAACTTAAGTCATTTAAAAACCGCCCAAAAGGCGGCGTTCCTGGGGTAAGTAATGCCAATATTGAGCTGATCGGAGGAACCTCTCAAGGTGAGCTAAACATAACCCTGCCTAAGCAGAAAATCTATTTTGATGGGCAGTTTAGTCGTGCTATGCCGGTTGAGTCCGGCTATCTTGCGCTGCAGTGGTTAGATACGCCAGCGGGCCTTAAGTTATTTAGTGAGCAGAGTTTATTAAAAACAACTGAACTAGATACAGTCACTGAATTTTCGCTGCTTTTTCCAAATAAACAGGCCAAAAACCAAAGTCCTTTTTTAAGTCTTTATAGTTATGCCTCACTTAATGATGCCAGTAAAGCACAATATTATTTCCCAATAAAAGCGATGGGGGATAATGTTTTTGGTTACCTTGAGCCAACCCTTAAGAAAGGCAAGGTAAAAGGGGCAAAAATATTATGGTATGGCGCATTTAATCATTACCCCTATAGCCAGCATAACGGTATTTTCCAGGCATGGGTGCCACTGCGTGACGCGCAGTATGATTTTTACGGACAGTGGCAGGGGTTAACTGACTTAGATTTAAATCTGTTGTTTGAAAATGACTGGTTAACCATGGATGCACTGCAAGCTTCTTTAGGAGCAATAAATGTACAAAAACTAACTGCAAAAATCGATCATCTTAACCCTGACGGTATCCTTACCATTAATGCAGATATCAGTGAAGATGCACAAAAAATAAGTAACTACCTTAAAACCTCGCCACTTAAAGAGAGTGTTGGTAAGGCATTGACGGTTATTGATGTGCAAAACGAGTTGTCTGGAAAATTGCAGTTAACTATTCCTTTTAATCGGCAGAAGCAGCAAACACAAACGGTCGGAGAAGTGACCTTAGCTAACAATAATATTAATATTGAATTCGCGGAGAACTTAGTACTACCTCTTAAAGCTGCACAAGGAAAGTTCGCTTTTATCAATGGTAACTTAACAGCAAAAAATATAGCTGCACAGCTATTTGAGCAAGATATACAAGTCTCCTTTGCCAGCACTGAAAAAAAAGCAAGCTATCAGGTTATTGCTGATATAGGTGGCGCTTGGGACTTGCAACACTTAACCAGTACCTTGCCTATGTTAGCCACTTTGCAACTGTCCGGTCTTTTAGATTGGACGGGCAATGTAAACTTTGAACATAGTCATACAGGCGGCTATCAATCTACGACAAGTTTAAATTCCTCCACGCAGGGCGTGAAAATTAAGCTTCCTGAACCATTTCACAAAAACGCATTACAGTCATGGCCAACTGATATTTTAGTTTCCAGCGATCAGAACAGCAGTACACTTAGCCTTAATATCAAAGATAAATTAGATTTCACAGGTGAGCTTAATTATCAGGGGAAGCGACAAACCATTCCCTATTTTGCCCTGAATATCGGCGCTGATAAATTAGCCGATGTTAATAACAAAAAGCATGTGATTAAGGTTGATTTAGACAAGCTAGATATTGGCAACTGGTATAAGCAATGGCAAAAATTAAATGAGCAGGAAGAGCAGCCCGTTCAATATCAGAACTTTCCCCTTTTTGAGCTGGATCAGCTCCTTGTCGACATCAAACACGCCACTCTCTTTGAGCAACCTTTAACCGCTTTAAAAGTGAATGCAGTTAATGACAAGCAAAAATGGTCTGCGGATATTTACTCTGATAATTTGCAAGCAGATCTTGAATACCGTTTTGGTGTGCCAGTGCGACTTGATTTTGATATCAAAAAACTTAATTTCCAATCGATGGATTTATCGACGCTCAATGAGCAGCAAGCATCTGTTAGCAATAAAAAAATGCAGCAAAGTAATAATTTGCTAGAAGATTACCCTGAAATTTTTGCTAAATGTGCAACATGTATTTATGGTGATTTCGACTTTTCGCCACTTGAGTTACACCTTTATCCAACCAAAAGCAGACTTAATATTGATTATATTAACCTTGGAACGGAAAATGAGTTTACGCATATATCCGGGGTATGGGATCAACGTCGTACTAATATGATTGTTGATATGCGTGCCGATAAAAATAATAGCTTAATAAAACGTTTGGGCTTTGCCAGTCCTGTTGTTTATAAAAAAGCGGAAGCAAGTGGTGCTTTTAACTGGATAGGGGCACCTTGGCAGTTTAATTTTGACTCCTTAAACGGCGCTTTTTCTTCTCAACTAAAAGATGGCTCAATTACCGAGGTAAGCGATAGCGGCGCGCGATTATTAAGTATTTTCAGTCTTGATGGTATACGCCGTACACTCAATCTTGAGTTTAATAATGTTTTTGCTAAAGGCTTTAATTTTGACGATTTTACACTATCGGGCAATATCACAGATGGCATAATTAAAAATGAGGATTTTTATTTAAATGGCTCTGCTGGCAAGATCACTGGTAATGGGCTGATCGATTTACCAAACAATGATACTAATTATAAATTTAATTACAGCCCAGCGGTGACATCAAGCTTGCCTGTATTGACCGCCTTTGCAATTAATCCATTGACTGGTGCTGCTGTCTTGCTGATGACAAAAATTCTAGAGCCGGTCGTCGAGACGATTATCCGTGTCGATTTTTCTGTAAAAGGCCCGCTTAAGGATCCAGAGATAAAATTAATCAGCAGGCAGAAAGGTAAGGTTAAACTGCAAAATAGTGAAGTGCTTGAAGAGATAAACGAGCGGCAGTTAAAAAGTGACTATGGTGATCCTCGTGATTAATAATTTATCTGCCATTCAGATGGTCAGTGTTAGCTCTCCGGCAACGAATTTATCCTGTTTGAAAAAGTTGTTAGAGAAGTTGTCTCCAGCTGCAAATCAGTTAGTTTTATTACCGGAGAATGCGCTGAGTTTTGCAGATAAAAAGACCTATTTATCATTAGCTGAAAACTTAGGAGATGGTTATTTTCAATCTCAATTAGGAAATTTAGCAAAACAGTATCAATGTTATTTAGTGTGTGGCAGTTTCCCGATTAAAAGCAGGCAAAGCGATAAGATCTTTACCACAAGTTTGGTTTTTTCACCGCAGGGTAAATTAATCAGCCATTATCATAAAATTCATCTGTTTGATGCCTTGGTTACAGATCAAAAAGGGCTGTATAAGGAATCTGATACCTTTATTGCCGGTCAGGATATTCAGCTATTTGATTATTGGCTCGATTCTTCAGTTTCAGTCAAAGTTGGCCTGGCTATCTGTTATGATTTACGTTTTCCCGCTCTGTTTCAAACGTTACGTGCACAAGGGGCTGATATTATATTATTACCCGCCGCTTTTACTAAAGTAACTGGAGAGGCGCATTGGCTTCCTTTGCTGCAAGCTCGAGCGATTGAAAACCAATGTTATATTATCGCCGCTAATCAAGGTGGTTTACACCCGTGTGGCCGAGAAACATTTGGGCATTCGATGATCATTTCTCCGTGGGGAGAAGTGCTTAGCCAACTGCAATTAGGGGAAGGTGTTATTCAAGCTCCATTTGCAAAGCAACTCCTTGAAAAAGTTCGCCAGGCAATGCCTGTTATATTGCACAATCGTTTTACAAATTCATTAGATAAATGATTTAGTTTAGTTTTTAAAAAGTTTAAAGGAAATAGGTATGTCTTTCGATCAAGTTTGTGAACGATTTTTAGCACCTGCACAATTACAAATTAGCGATTTAGAATCGCAACTCGCGCGTATTTGTACCCCGCAAATAGATTATGCAGATTTCTATTTTCAAGCAAGTCGCCATGAGTCATGGTTATTAGAAGACGGTATTGTTAAAGACGGCAGTTACAATATCGAAAAAGGCGTGGGTATTCGCGCAGTATCCGGTGAAAAAACAGGTTTTGCTTATTCCGACCAAATATCGGCAAAAGCGATTGCTGAGGCAGCAAATGCAGCTCGAAGCATTGTTAAAAGTGGTCAGGAAAAACAGGTTAAATTACTTTTACCAACACAATCGCCTCTAATTTATGGTCAGTCAGATCCACTTAATAGTTTGTCGCAAGATAAAAAAATTGAGCTTTTAAAACAAGTTGATATTTTTACACGTGCGCTTGATCCTGCTGTGTGTGAAGTGACCGTATCACTAAATGCGGTTTATGAAGAGATTTTAGTTGCCGCCAGTGATGGCACATTTGCGACTGATATTCGTCCACTGGTACGTTTTAGCTGTTCAGTTTTAATTGAAAAACAGGGGAAACGGGAACGAGGCAGTGCCGGTGGTGGTGGACGTTTCGATTTAGACTATTTCACCGATACCCTTGAAGGAGAAGCAAAAGCTTTTTCCTATGCTAAAGAGGCATTACGTCAAGCGCTTATCAATATTGATGCGATTGAGGCACCTGCAGGCTCAATGCCTGTTATTGTGGGGGCGGGTTGGCCTGGCGTTTTATTGCATGAGGCGGTTGGCCATGGTTTAGAAGGGGACTTTAACCGTAAAGGTTCGTCAGCATATTCAGGTTGTATTGGTCAACAAGTCGCTTCAAAGCATTGCACCGTTATTGATGACGGCACCATTAAAGATCGTCGTGGCTCACTCAATATCGATGATGAAGGTACAAAAGGGCAACGTAACGTTTTAATCGAAAACGGTATTTTGAAAGGTTATATGCAGGATAAATTAAATGCGCGCCTGATGGGAGTGGCTCCGACAGGTAATGGTCGCCGTGAATCTTACGCACATTTACCACTGCCTCGCATGACCAATACCTTTATGCTTAACGGTGATTGTGAACATGAAGAATTAATAAGCAGTGTTAAAAAAGGTATTTACGCATCCAACTTTGGCGGCGGTCAGGTTGATATCACTTCTGGTAAATTTGTTTTCTCAGCTTCTGAAGCGTATCTGATTGAAGATGGTAAAGTCACAGCACCGATCAAAGGGGCAACATTAATCGGTAATGGATTTGATGCGATGCAGCAGATCTCAATGGTTGCCAATAATATGTGCCTTGATTCCGGTATTGGCGTGTGTGGTAAAGAAGGGCAAAGCATACCAGTCGGTGTCGGCCAACCTTCACTGAAAATCGATCAGCTGACCGTTGGTGGTACGAGTTAGATTAACTCAAAAAGTAACGGAGTAGAGGATTTAATTAGCACTAAAGCTCACTGCAACGAACTAAATAACCTTGTAAACAGAGCCTGCTATTCCCAATTTGCTGAGAATAGCTGCCTCTATACCCAAGCTACCTCAAGATGCAAGAGTCAGCAAGTCGATAAATGATGAAATTCTAGGCAGAAGGTTGATGATCTAGTCACTCTAAATCAAAACCTTCTAACAACGAAGATCATCGTTTATCGTCTTGCCCTTCGGGAGTTTCGCCCGAGAGCTAGCACTGCGTTGCAACACTTGAAAAGGGAATACCATTCTCATCATGTTGCGCCTTATTCTAGCATCCGGGCGAAGCTCTGAATTAGCATATTGAGGTAGTTTGGGTATAACAGTTCGATTGAAGTTGTTTTCTACCATTAACTAACGTTTACTTCGTTCAATCTCATCAATCTCATCAACCTCATCAACCGTTTTATGGTTATGAGCAGTTTTATTAATTACTCTTCCTGAGATGCAGAATGAACAGCTGTATAACCTAATTGTTATAAGCTGGAATTGGAAAGTGGATAATATATAAGATGCTATAGTATAAGGGGATCTTTATTCAACAAGCTGGGGGCCATAGTTGTAGCGTGTAAATATTTTGGAGCCCTTTAGGTAATTCATAAATTCTAGGAAAATAACCATGAAAATTATTGGATTTGCAGCAAGTAACCACAAAAAATCAATCAACAATCAACTTGTTAAGTATGCATCTCAATTTCTAAAGAAGCATGATGTGGAAATTTTGAATTTAAATGATTATGAACTGCCTTTATATAGTCAAGACAAAGAAGAAGAGATCGGACACCCTGAAATAGCCAAGGATTTTTTAGCTAAGTTACGTGGAAGTGACGGCATTATTATCTCTTTCGCCGAGCATAATGGCTCTTATACCGTTGCATATAAAAATTTATTTGACTGGTGCTCTCGTATCGAGCCTAAAGTTTTTCAGCATAAACCAATGGTTCTTTTATCTACGTCTCCGGGGGCTATGGGGGGAGCCAGTGTATTAGCTACTGCTGTGCAATCAGCCCCATATTTTGACGGTATAGTTAAAGCTAGTTTATCTGTACCTAATTTTTATGAGAATTTTGATTCAGAAAAGCAACTGCTAAAGCACCCTGAACTAAATGAACAGTTTAAAGATGCAATTAGCCATTTAAATCATTTGAGATAAAATGCTGGTCAGCATTGCAATTAAAATAATCTTAATTTCTTAAAGTCTTAAGGTAAAAAAAAAGGAAACTGACTGAGTAGTCACTTTCCTTTTCTATCGAAGGTCAAATTTTGCCTTAAATGCAATATTTGACCTTTTTATAAATAAGTAAGTTAATTAATTACTTATTTAGGATCTGCTAATAGCTCTGCGCTGCCTTCATAAGTGAATACATCTTCACCAAATTTTGCACGAGAGTAAGAGTGATCTAGGCCGCCTAGATCTTTTGAATTGCCCATGTGAACAATAAATTTGAACTCTTTCCAGTCATCACCTTTTAGAGGAATAACGTAGTAAGCGCCATGTGTTTCAGAAACACCTGTTAGAGGAAATGCGTCATACCAACTTGTTGCTTCTTTAACATCGCCAGACCAAAGGTGTAGACCCCAATCTGTGTACTCGTTATCATCACGTTTGTAATAGATAACAGCTTCACTTGGACCCGGCGTGTATAAGCCTGGGATAGTGTTTGCACTAGAAGTTTCTTCTACTGCAATTTCTTCTGCTACTGGCTCATCAGCTGCTGGAGTTGAAGAACAGCCTACTACCGCGATTGCTGCAAAAGCTGCTAGTAAATGTCTAAATTTCATAAAATATCCTTATTGTTTCGTTTATAGTTTTTTTTGTCGTTCAAAGAACTTATGAGAAAAGCATACTTATATTTAATAAGCAGGCAGTCCTACTAGCGTTCGATAATTTACCTAAAGTCCAATAAAGCAGATTGGTTTGTTTAGGTTCAGCTAGGATAAGTCAAAGAATCTCTTGATACAAAACAACTGTGAGTAATTTGTTGGAAATAGTGATCAAAGATTAGTTTTTGATAATTACTATCCAGTAAATTCTTTATGTTTGAGCTGGTTAGCAGAATATTTTGAGACTGGCTATTGAAGGTGGCATTATACAAAAAATTATTTATAGCCATAAAACATGCCGCCTATTCTTAATCTTATAAAGGTAATATCAGTCCTAGTAGAACAGTTTAGAACTGATATCACCTGTTAATTAATAAGTTTATTGCTGGAGTTATTAAAGCGCTTCTGCGACAGCTTGTACTTTTGTACTTCTCGATATTAAGCTATAACCGATTACAACAATAGTCGCTTGAGTTGCCATTACAGCTGTCATTGCAATAACACCATAGCTGCTAAAAGCAGATACTACACCACTTGCCACTACGCAGAGCATCAGCTGTAAAAAGTTCATTAAACCTGCTGCACAAGCACTATTTTCTTTGAACTCTAATAACGCTGCGTTGGCAACTAAAGGATAAATTGCACCATTTGCCATCGCCATAAAGCACATTGGAATTAATAACGGAACAATACTGTTAATATTAAAGCTTGTTGCTACGATAAACATAACGATAACGCTTACGATAAATTGTTTTAATAACCATGGAAGTATCTGTTTCGGCTCTAGTTTATTTAATAGTATTCGACAACTATAACCACCAATAATGAATGCAATTGTTTGCGGCAGGAAACTAAGCCCGATATCTGCACCCGAATACCCCATGCTTGTCATCACAAAAGGTGAGCCCGTTAACCAAGCAAAAAAAGCAGCTGAACAAGCAGAGTAAATAATCATATTTCCCGTGAATATTTTTGACCTTATGATCTTTATGTATTCCTGCTTGATATTCAGTGGTTTTAAATTAACTGTTTTTTCATCGTTTTCTTGGGATGATTTCGACTGAGTGCTATTAAAGTTTATTAAACTGCTTCGAAGAAGCAGAGTTGCCCCAATTAATACTAAGGTATAAAAAATGCTTTGCCATCCAAAGTTTGATTCAAGCATAGCACCCACTAATGGGGCTAAAGCAGGTGATAATGCAACCAAAGGCATAATGGTTGCGAAGATACGTTGAGAGGTGTTTGAATCATATTTTTCGACAACAAATGATTGCCAGATAATGGTTGAGCCACATGCCCCTAGCGCCTGTATAAACCGGCCTAACAGTAAGCATTCAATACTGTAGGAAAAAGCGCAAATAATGCTGCCAATACTGAAAATGACTAAGCTGCTGCATAATACGAGCTTTTTACCAAAGCGGTTAGTTAATGGCCCGTATACAAGTTGAGCACCCGCCATACCGAACAAAAACAGTGTTAATGACCAGCCGATCATCTGTTTGCTGGTTTGTAAATCATGGCGAATAATATCAAAAGCTGGCAAGTACATATCTGTTGCTAAAAATCCCAGCATACTTAAACCGGCTAACCAAACATAGGGAACCGTTATCTTTTTTTCTTTCATCTCTATCTCTTCAGTAAAAAATTTCGGCTAGTTTATTCTTGCTATTTAGTGCTGTGAAACGGTATATTTTAACCTTTCCTTTCAAAAAAATTGATGTGTATGTTTTCTCACCAAGATCTTGTTGTTATTGATGCGGTAGCAAGGCGCGGCAGCTTTTCTGCTGCGGCTGATGAACTGCATAAAGTGCCCAGTGCTATTAGCTATACAGTAAAATCTATCGAAAAGAAGTTAACCGTGATTCTCTTTAAACGCTTGCATCGCAAAGTGGAACTCACACCTGCTGGAGTCTATTTTGTTGAGCAGGTGCGTTTTTTGTTGAAGCAGATGGATGATCTTAAGTTTCGGACTCAACGTGTCGCCAATGGCTGGCAAAGTAGTGTATCGATTGCATTAGATAATGTGGTTAGAGAGGCGAGTGTAAATCAGTTAGTGCGAGATTTTTACGATCAATTTCCTGATGTTGAGCTGTTACTGACTATGGAAGTTTTTAATGGTGTATGGGATGCATTAGCAGACGGACGTGCAGATATTGCCATTGGGGCGACTACAGCCATTCCGATTACTGGAAATATATCCTATCGCGCGATGGGGGCCCTTTCATGGGATTTTGTGATCAGTGCTGATCATGCTCTAGCTAAGCGAAAGCAACCACTTGATGAAGATGATCTCATTCAATACCCGTTTATCTGTTTAGATGATAGTTCCCGTAAGTTACCTAAACGCACCACTTGGTTGCTGGATAATCAAAGACGTTTGGTGGTACCAAATTGGCACAGTGCAGAGCAGTGTTTTATTGCAGGGCTTGGTATCGGGTTGATGCCATCACACCGCTCTGCACCATTGCTTGCTCAGGGGGTGCTTGTCAAAAGAGAATTGCTTAAACCTCGCCCTGATAGTCCCTGTTGCCTAGCGTGGAATAATGATAGCTTAAATCCGCCTGTAAATTGGTTATTAAATTATTTAGGTGACAGCGAAAAACTGCATGCGCAATGGCTTCGGTGAGCTGTTTTGGTAACAAAAAAACCACTTAACAAAAGTGGCTTTTTTTATCCGCTGTGTCTCGCCCTGAAAATCGTCAACGTATTTTAGGACTAGACACAGCATTATTTAATCAGACTTATTTATAAAGCTTCTATATCAACTAAAGACTGTGTAAATTCAGGCAGATCAATCTCCAAATCATCATCTTCACCAAGCCAGTTAATGCCGATAACAACACCGTCTTCAACCAGATCATCAATCCAGAACTCAAGCCAGTCAGCTAAAGTAATTGCTGTAGCAACATAATCTTTCCACTCTTCAGTGCAGTGTTGTGCAGCAAGCTCTTCGCTAGACCAAAGTGGCATCACTTCTGTCTCTTCATAGTTTAGAGAGTCAAGCACAACCCAATCTTCACTTTTTTTATCTTGCAGTGCCCAAAGCAGTTGTGTTGGTTTTACTTCAGCTAAAAATGTAACCAGTGTTTGATTGTTATCTTTCATTGTTTCTT
>NZ_CEZLMY010000019.1:30735-33873 GCF_983033635.1 Psychromonas sp.
TCTCTCACCTGAGTTGATTTAATGTTTGCAGTATACTGAGTTATTTATGAATAGATAGTTTGCAAGTTGGTTAAGTTTTATGCGCCTATTGACAGCTGTTTGTTTGCTGGTTGGTAACTATGGCTTGCTGAATTTTATGGTCGGGTTGGTTTTCTTCCTGGAGACAATACAGCCGCACAATATCTTTACAAAGTGCCCATTAGTTTTAGAAAAATTTGGTACAATAGAAAAGCAGATATGAAGTTTAAATTAAAGGATTAGACGTAGGATAGAGACCAGAAATGATTAATAAAATATCTAAATGGGTAAAACTTGGAGGTTTCACTTTAGCCATGTTAGCCGGTTGTGTGAATGCAGTCGGTCTATTGGGGTTTAGTCATCAAGCTGTATCACATGTTACAGGGACCTCTTCATTATTGAGTTTAGCTATCGTTAATAATGATTTTTCAGTCGCTTTGCACCTGTTTTTTATTTTAGTCAGTTTTATATTTGGCGCAATATTAAGTGGTTTTTTAATTGAAACAACCGCTTTTAAAGTAGGTAAAAGATATGGTTTTGCTTTATTTATCGAGGGGATATTTATATATCTGGCGATGCATTATTTAAATAATAATTCACATATGGGACATTATTGGGTGTCTGCGGCGTGTGGTTTACAAAATGCGATGATTTCTACCTATAGCGGTGCACTGATAAGAACAACTCATATGTCAGGATTATTTACTGATATAGGGGTTATGATAGGCAGTTATTTTCGAGGTCATCAGGTAGACAGTAAAAGATTAAAGCTGTACCTACTGTTAATATTCGGTTTTATGTTTGGAAGTGCCATCGGCTCCATTATTTATAAAATATATGGATTTACAGCACTAATATTTCCTTCTTTATTTTCAATATCGTTAGCTATTATTTACTGGGTATATTTATATAAACGCCATAAAGCAAAAAAGGAAAGTGCTTAACTAAACACTTTCCTTTTTTATCAGATTGCCTGCTAAGAATTTATAAACAAACCGGTTTTAAATAGGTAAATAACTCTTTGGCTGCTTTTGCTGGTTTTTCCTGTTTTTTCTCTTTATTTGCCTGACGCACTAATTGACGTAACTTTTGACGTTCAAGTTGCGGAAACTGTTCTAACAACTCATTAATTTTAGGATCACCCTGTTCAATCAGCTCATCACGCAATAATTCTAACTTTTGCGATGCGTGTGTTAGTTGCTGATGTTTATTATTAAGTTTATCAAGGGCTGCTGAAATTGCGTCAACATCTTCATTGCGCAGCACTTTACCAATATATTGTATTTGGCGGCGCAGCGCTTCATGTTTGCCGATAATTTTATGTGCAACAGAAATTGCATGGAAAAGAGATTCGCTCCCAGGAATTTTTGCCAACTGTTTGTTGTTTAAATCAACCAACTGGCGGCCAATCAATTTTAACACTTCTGCGTCACGTTTGATTTGTGATTTACTGATCTCATCTTCAGCAACTTGTTCGACTTTTTTATTCATAGGGTTCTTTTCTATTACAATTTTAAGGGATATAGCCAAACCACCTGCAGGTGCTCAATTCGCATTTGCAGGCAGTGTGTGCATAATTGCACACATCATAACATCTTCAGAAGAAGCTTGCCTTAAAGCATGTTATTCTTTGCCTCTCAAAATTTTTTTTATCCCAGCGGTGTATTACTTATGATTGAACAGAAAAAACAACTCGAAGATGCAGTTAATGAAGCGTTAACTATTGCCAAACAGTTAGGCGTAGACCAAGCGGAAGTTGCATTAGGTAAAACATCGGGTATTTCTGTTAATACACGCTTAGGTGAAGTTGAGAACATCGAATTTAATAACGATGGTGCAATGGGGATCAGTGTTTACGTTAATCAATGTAAGGGCAGTGCTTCTACTGCAGATTTAAGTTCAGAGGCGATTGAGTCGACAGTTAAAGCCGCTGTTGATATCGCTAAATATACCTGTAAAGACAGCTTTGCCGGTTTATTAGATAAAAGCTGCCTGGAAGATAACCCATTAGATTTAGATCTTTACCATCCAAGTAAACACAGTACTGAAGAGCTATTAGCGATTGCAAAAGAGTGTGAAGATATTGCGCTTGCCAGTGATCCGCGCATTGTTAACTCCGATGGTGCAGAGGTAAATAGTCATTCAAGCATCAAAGTCTATGGTAATACCCACGGTTTTTTACACAGTTATGCAAGCAGTCGCCATAGTTTAAGCTGCATGTTAATAGGTCAGAAAGATGACGAGATGCAGCGTGATTATAGCTATACAAGTGCGCGTGATATGGATGATCTGTTTACTGCTAAATGGGTCGCAGATGATGCGGTAAAACGTACCGTTAGACGTTTAGGTGCGACTAAAATAAAAACCCAACAGGTGCCGGTTATTTTTGCACCTGAGGTAGCCTGTAGTTTATTCGGGCATTTAGTTGGCGCAATTAGCGGCACCAGCTTATATAAAAAATCGAGTTTTTTACTGGATAGTTTAGATACGCAAATATTTCCTGATTGGATGGAAATTTCTGAGAAACCGCATCTTCGTAAAGGCCTTGCCAGTTCGCCTTATGACCAGGAGGGCGGTAAAACAATAGCGCGTAATATTATCGAAAATGGTGTATTACAAACTTATCTATTAACAGGTTATGCAGCGCGAAAATTAAATATGCACAGCACAGGGCATACTGGCGGCATTCATAACTGGTTTGTAAAAACAGGCGGTTTAGATCTGGCCGGATTATTTAAAGAGATGGGCACAGGTTTATTTGTTACAGAATTAATGGGACAAGGCGTTAATATGGTGACCGGTGATTATTCACGCGGTGCATCAGGTTTCTGGATTGAAAATGGTGTGATTGCTTACCCTGTACATGAAATTACTATTGCCGGTAATTTAAAAGAGATGTTTATGGATATTGCCGCTATTGCAGATGATATTGATCCGCGTAGCAGTCTTAAAACAGGCTCTATTTTAATCAAAAAGATGAAAATTGCAGGTGAGTAGTGAAGATCCGCTAGTCAGTCCAACTAAGATGCAGCTCTATTTTAATCAAAAAGATGAAAATTGCAGGTGAGTAGTGAAGATCCGCTAGTCAGTCCAACTAAGATGCAGCTCTATTTTAATCAA
>NZ_CEZLMY010000019.1:33973-40108 GCF_983033635.1 Psychromonas sp.
TAATCAAAAAGATGAAAAACTCAGGCGAGTAGTGAAGATCCGCTAGTCAGTCCAACTAAGATGCAGCTCTATTTTAATCAAAAAGATGAAAATTGCAGGCGAGTAGTGAAGATCCGCTAGTCAGTCCAATTAAGATGCTGCTCTATTTTAATCAAAAAGATGAAAATTGCAGGCGAGTAGTGAAGATCCGCTAGTCAGTCCAATTAAGATGCTGCTCTATTTTAATCAAAAAGATGAAAAACTCAGGCGAGTAGTGAAGATCCGCTAGTCAGTCCAATTAAGATGCAGCTCAATTTTAATTAAACAGATGAAAATTGCAGGCGAGTAGAAGCAGTCTGCTTGATAATGCCTGCCTGCTGTTATGGCTGGCAGATATTGACCTCTTTTGCGCAGTAAATAGCATCTTATATCGGCTGATTGCAGCTCAAGGTTTTCCCCACACAAAAAATACAACTAGAGTTATTATATGAAAAATGCAAAAGCGGACGCAAGCATATATCTTCTGACCTGTTTGTTACAACGTTTGGAAACAAGTAATCCGGGGTTATTACAAGATATGATCCAAGGGGTTAAAGCCGATAAATCTTCGCTTCCTGATGATGTTGCAGAAAAAGATCACATCGAGCAAATATTTCAGGAGTCATTGCTGCTACTTGAGCGTGCAGATTTACTGCTTAAAGACAGTACAAATTCATAATAACAACTGTGTTCAAACTGGTCCTCTTGTCTGCGTTTTACAAAAACTATGCGCCGTTTGTATATTGCGCATTACAGATTGAGCTAATGACAGTGGATTGGAGATGACCGTCTATAAGATAAAAAACTATTTGTAACTGCTTGCTTTGATAGCAATTATTGTCACTGTTTTTTGTACATTCGTGATCTTTGCAAACGCAATCCATGGCTTCTTTAATTACTCTCAACAAGAGTATCTACTCGACGCTTAATGATACTGCTAAAACCATAGCGCTCAAAAGGTGCTGACCTGTCTGAGTTTGCAAAAATAACTGCGATTATTGTTTAGCTGTTATTGAACACTTAAGAGCAGAAAAAACGGGCGGAACACAAGGAAAAGTAATGGATATAGAAGCTGGTTTTTGGTGTAGAGACTATAAAAATGATGCAGAGCTCATTCCTAAGGTCGATCAGCAAAGAATCGTCTATGTCGCTTCAGAGCATATTCTGCATAGCAAAGAGCGCTGTTTTGTTTTTTACTATCCGCCATACGCTGAATTTAATGGATGGGATGATAGCCCGAGTGAAATAAGTGCGACCCAGGTAATTGAATGCAGTTTGGCTAAGCTGGAAAGCTATCCGTTTTCAGATCCGCAAATCAATGAGTTTGTCGGGAAAGGGATTGTTCCCCAAAGTGCGGTTAAATACCAGGCTCAAATCATTTCAGTCACTCCTTTTCTTGAGTTTTGTAAAAATTATTCTCACATTGAAAACTTCGCTTTTGTCCGCTGCGGTCACTCTGATGGCAGTTCTACAATGATATGGGAAGAGTCCAGAGAATATAGGAAAGCTATTTACGGCGGAAATCTGCTTTATCTATCCGGCAGTGTTTCCGAGCAGAGTTTCAGTACAGTGATTGAAATAAATAATGACAGATATTTCGTGAAGTTCCACTACCATTATGATCCAAGCCAAAATCAATCTGTTGTCGTAAACTATGAACTAAAGGGGGAAGAACTGTTGTTTTTCAAAAAGGCGATTGATAATGCAGTTGTTCTTAACGCGTAATTAAACCCTAACAGTATGTCTACGCTTCGGTATGCTGGCAAGCCAGACATTTGACTATGTAAAGGAGGATAAGATGAAAACGGTTTATTTTGCTCAACATGGAATGGCACATCCCAAGGATGTCGATCCGCAAAGGCCCTTATCAGATCTTGGCAGTGCTGAAGTTCGCAGAGTCGCAACCTATTTAAGGGAGCATAAAATTGTTATTCGTAAAATTTGTCATAGCGGAAAGTTGCGGGCTCTGCAAACAGCGACCATATTTTCGCAGATATTGGGAGTCGGTTACGTATCTGAGCTTAGCGGGATGAATCCGAATGACAATCCAGCTGAACTCATTGAGCAAATCACTGAAGATGCTGTATTATATGTGGGGCACTTACCTCATATCGCAAATGTAATTACTAATATCATCACTGCTGACGGTAATAATACAGTGCTTAAATTTCAAAATTCTGCGGTTGCATGTATTGAAATGGATAAAAGTACAGCTAGTATAAAGTGGTTTATCATACCAAGCATCTGCTAGCCGAAAACGGTTAATAATATAATATTACAACGGGCAGGGCACGGAATGCGCTTTTAGCCTGCAACAGATAACAAAGGAGTTTTTATGAGAGGTGCTGGTGGTACATCCGGTGGTTTAGGGCAGTTTTTTATCGGGTTGATAATGCTCTGTGGTGGTTTTTTTCTGTTATTAAATGCCATTACCGTAAGCTCAAGCTTCGGGCTTGGATCGCGCCTGTATGGTTTCTCGGCTTTAGGCGCAAGCTATGGAGTAACCAGTGGGATGGTGATGATACCTTTTATGCTTGGTATCGGTATTATCTTCTATAACGGCAAGAACATTTTAGGCTGGCTGTTAACCATAGGCTCAATAACTGCACTTATTTTTGGCGTGATTGCGTCAATTCGTTTCAGTTTTAGAGCGATGAGTGCATTTGATTTAATAACGATATTGATACTGGCCATTGGTGGGCTGGGGTTATTTCTTCGCTCATTAAAAACTTTGGATAGTGCCGATATTGAATAACCCCTCGTTTATATCCAGCTGAATTGCTTTTAAATGTTGACCAGCCAGTTAAAAACAGGCTGTTATTTCTGATGGATAATAAATGCGTTAGGGTAGTCTTGCTGTATTTTAGTGAGTAAATCTTGTGCTTTTAACTGGCTGTTAAACGGGCCTAAACGTAATTTGTAGTGACTGTTATCTTCCACAAATAAGCTTTTTACTTGATATGTTTCACTGAGTTTTTCACCTAGTTGATTGGCTTTTTTAGGTAATGATGTGACCAGATATTGAATATAATAATTACCATTAAATTGATTAGCCTGGTTTTCTTCCTTAGCGAAATGTAATAATTTAATTTTTACTTTTGCTGTGCCGGATTTTAGCATATCGAGTTTCTGTGCAGCCGCATAAGAAAGGTCGATAATTCGCCCTTTATGAAAAGGGCCGCGATCATTAATACGGACAATAATCTGTTTATTGTTTTCTAAATTGGTTACTTGTACGTAACTCGGCAGTGGTAAATTTTTATGGGCACCACTCATCGCAAACATATTGTAACGCTCGCCATTGGAGGTTAAATGCCCGTGGAATTTATTACCGTACCAGGAAGCGTTACCTGACTCTGTAAACTCAGTAATATCGGTGAATACCTTGTAATCAATACCCCGTACCCTGTAATTTTTATTTCCACCGCGAGAATAAGGTTCATAACGCGGGTTTACATCTTCAACATGCCCTAATGGCGGTATTTCAGATGGACTGTGATCATTTTTAATTTGATAACGACTACTGGATACACCGCATCCAGAGAGTAAAAAACTAATTACTAACAGTGTCGCTATTTTCAATCTGTTCATCACTTCTCTTACTTAATATTAAAACGTTTATGGGTATTAATGGACATTAATACCCCGAAACCGGCCAATAGGGTTACAATTGATGTCCCACCGTAACTGATTAATGGCAGGGGGACACCTACAACAGGCAGTAAACCGCTTACCATGCCGATATTAACAAATATATAAACAAAGAAGGTTAAGGTGATACTACCCGCAACTAGCCTTGTAAAGGCATCTTGCGCTTGGTTGGCAATCCATAAGCCTCGACCGATAAGGAACAGGTAGATAGTGAGTAATAACAAAATACCAACAAAACCAAACTCTTCTGAAAAAACAGAAAAGATAAAATCGGTGTGCCGCTCTGGTAAAAATTCAAGTTGCGATTGTGTGCCTTGTAACCAACCTTTTCCCCATAAACCACCCGAGCCAATGGCAATTTTAGACTGGATAATATGGTAACCCGCACCAAGCGGATCAGCTTCCGGGTTGATTAATGTTAAAACCCGTCCGCGCTGGTAATCATGCATTAAATAAAACCACAGCACAGGTATAAATGCCAGCACAGCGGCAACGGCGATACCGATATAAAGCCACGAAATACCCGATAGAAAAAGTACAAAAATCCCAGATGAGGCAATTAATATGGATGTACCTAAATCAGGCTGTTTGGCAATTAACAGTGTGGGAGTGATAACAATTATTAAGGCAATAAATGCATGTTTCAGGCGTGGGGGCAGGGTATAGCGGCTGATATAAGAGGCAACCATAAAAGGCATAATCAGCTTCATTATTTCTGATGGCTGAAATTTGGTAAAGCCAAGATCCAGCCAACGTTGTGCGCCTTTGCCTGTATGTCCGACAACCAGTACTGCCACTAAAAGCAGTACACAGATAATAAAGATAGCAGGTGTCCAGCGCTGATACATTTCCGGGGATATCTGTGCTAACACTATCATTGCAGCAAGAGCTATCGCTAAGCGGATAAGCTGTTTAATTAACATCTCATAACCCGCAACAGAGTAGAGTACGGTCAGGCTCAACCCCATTAAGGAAAATATCCCCAATAACAGTAGCGGGTCGATATGTAAACGGTAGAAAATACTTTTCTGTGCTTGTGTGCTAACCATGATTAAAAGCCTAGTGGTTTAACAATAGAGGTCGGAGGTAAGTTATCAAAATACTCATCAAACATTGCGCGAACAATTGGTGCAGCATGACTACTTCCGCCACCAGCATTTTCTAAGATAACCGTTGCCACTATTTCTGGTGATTTAAAAGGGGCGAATGCGACAAACATGGCATTATCACGATGGCGCTCTTTCATTTTACTGGCATCGTATTTTTCATCTTCTTTCATGCTGACCACTTGTGCAGTCCCCGATTTACCGGCAACTGTATAGGAGGTCTTCGCAAATGCTCTATGTGCAGTACCGGTCCTTTTACTGGTAACACCAAACATCGCCTGCAGTGCGATATTCCAGTAATTTTCATCTTTTAACTGTATTGGCATTTTTGATTCATGCACCGGAGAAAATGATCCTCCAGCTGAAATTATTGAACGTATAATATGCGGTTCAATAATCTCCCCTCGACGCGCTAAAATAGCGGTTGCTTTGGTTAATTGAATTGGTGTTACTGTCCAGTAGCCCTGGCCAATACCGACAGATATAGTATCACCATCATACCAAGGTTCTCTAAAACGTGCTTTTTTCCAATCACGTGAGGGCATAATTGCTTTTGTCTCTTCACCAATATCTAAACCGCTATATTGGCCAAAACCAAACTGTTTCATAAACGGACTGATTCTATCGATACCGACTTTGTAAGCTGTATCATAGAAAAAAGTATCACAGCTTTGTTCTATGGCGAGATTGACATCAACTTTACCATGTCCCCAACGTTTCCAATCTCGAAAGCGGCGTTTTGTACCCGGCACTATCCACCAACCAGGATCATAAATCACAGTTGATTTAGAGATCACTCCACTGTCTAATGCGAGCAATGCCATCTGTGGTTTGATGGTTGAAGCGGGAGGATAGCGGCCTTGTGTTGCACGATTAATAAGCGGACGATCTTTTGATTGTAAAAGTTCCTGATATTTCTTACGGCTGATTCCTTGTACAAAAAGGTTGGGATCGTAACTTGGATTCGAAACTAGGGTTAAAATACCACCTGTTTTAGCATCCATTACAATAATGCTGCCGCGAAGGTTACCCAATAGTTGTTGGGCTTTGAGCTGTAATTTGATATCAATATGTAATTTAATATCTTTTCCTGGAACTGGAGGTGTGAAACTAAGGGTGCGGATCACTTTGCCCCAACTGTCGACCTCAACTTGGCGTTGCCCCGGTTGCCCATGCAACAGCTCCTCGTAATATTTCTCGATGCCTAATTTACCGATGTAATTTGTACCACGATAACGTGCGTTTTCTCCGCGTTGTTCAATTCTTTGCAAATCTTTACTGTTAATTTTGGCTATATATCCAAGAACATGGGTAAATGCATCTCCAAAAGGATAAAAACGTTTCAGGTTGGCCTGAATAG
>NZ_CEZLMY010000020.1:0-6908 GCF_983033635.1 Psychromonas sp.
TGACCCCCTGGTCCCAAACCAGGTGCGCTACCAAGCTGCGCTAATCACCGAATATCTTGTTTTACATCGAGAAAAGATGGGGCGAATGACGGGGATTGAACCCGCGACAACCGGAATCACAATCCGGGGCTCTACCAACTGAGCTACATCCGCCACTAATACTTCTTTACGCTATCGAACTGAACAATTGTCATCCGAAGAATGGCGCACCCGACAGGAGTCGAACCTGCGGCCTTTGCCTCCGGAGGGCAACGCTCTATCCAGCTGAGCTACGGGTGCTCACGTCTTTAGCGTGGCGCGGATATTACTGCTAGTTGTCGATCCTGTCTAGTGTTTTTTACTACTTTTTTAAATTTTTATCTTACTTGCTTATTCAATAAGCAATTCCACATTAATAATTAATCCATTGAATTAAATTATTTAATAAGATGCTTTTACGATTTTCAGATATACTTTCACTAATTTATTTATTAAAGAGCGTCCAGCTATGACCTTAGATCCCTTCTTAGATCGCGAATCACAAACTTACGAACACCCGGTGCCAAGCCGTGAATTCATTTTAGAATACATGGAAAAACAGGCAAAACCTGTCAGCCGTGACGCATTATTCAGCGCATTTTCACTAAGCAGTGAAGAGGAAGCTGAAGGTTTACGTCGCCGTTTGAAAGCAATGGAGCGTGATGGTCAATTAGTTTGGTGCCGTAACGCCACCTATGCCCTACCTGATAAGCTCGATCTAAAAAAAGGTAAAGTGATTGGCCATAAAGACGGTTTTGGTTTCTTAAAAACCGAAGAGGGAGGATCCGACCTTTTCCTGCCAGCACATCAAATGCGTCTGTTATTTCACGGGGATAAAATCCTTGCTCAACCTGTAAAAGTGGATGCACGCGGTCGAACTGAAGCACGTTTTGTACGTTTACTGGAAGCTCGCCAAGAGGCGATTGTGGGCCGTTACTTTGTTGAAGATGGTATTGCGGTTGTGGTCCCCGATGATTCGCGTCTTAATCAAGATATCCTGATTAGCAAAGATAACAGTAACGGTGCGCGTCATGGTCAGATTGTGGTGGTTGAAATTATTCAACGCCCGAAAGCGCGCTTTACTGCTACTGGTAAAATTACCGAAGTGCTTGGTCAAGAGATGGAGCCGGGCATGGAAGTGGAAATTGCACTGCGTACCCACGATATTCCCCATGAATGGCCAGAAGGTTTAGATAAAGAACTGAAACCATTTGGCGAATTTGTTCCTGAGCATGCCATTGAGGGCCGTATTGATCTGCGTAAACTTCCCTTAGTAACCATAGATGGCGAAGATGCACGTGATTTTGATGATGCGGTTTTTTGTCAACGAGAAAAAGATGGTGGCTGGCGTTTATGGGTGGCGATTGCCGATGTCAGTTATTATGTTCGCCACGGCACCATTTTAGATAAAGAAGCGATTAATCGCGGTAACTCGGTCTATTTCCCGGATCAAGTTATCCCTATGCTTCCTGAGGTGCTGTCTAACGGCTTATGTTCATTAAACCCGCAAGTTGACCGTTTGTGTATGGTCAGCGAAATGGTTATCTCTAAAGATGGGCATTTAAGCGATTATAAATTCTATGAAGCGGTAATGAACTCTCATGCGCGTTTCACTTATACCAAAGTGGCGGCGATCTTAGAGGGTGACGAACCTTTGCGAGAGCAATACAAACCTTTAGTGCCACATATTGAAGAGTTAGAGCATCTTTATAAAGCGTTTAAAAAAGCACGTCATATCCGCGGCGGTATGGAATTTGAAACACTTGAAGTACGTTTTCTATTTAATGAAGCACGCAAAATTGAGTCTATCGAACCATTAGTGCGTAACGATGCCCACAAGATCATCGAAGAGTGTATGATTCAGGCGAACGTTGCTTCAGCACGTTTAATTGAAAACGCGCAAGCAGCCGCCCTATTCCGCGTTCATGAAACACCAAGCGAAGAAAAACTGGTTAACTTCCGCTCGTTTTTAGCTGAACTGGGCTTAAGCCTGGGCGGCGGCGATAAACCGGCACCGCGAGATTACGCCGACCTGGCTGAAACATTTGCAGGTCGTGAAGATCAAGAGCTACTGCAGACCATGCTGTTGCGCTCTATGAAACAAGCGGTTTATCAGGATGAAAACCTCGGTCACTTTGGTTTGGCATTGGCTGAATATTCGCACTTTACCTCGCCAATTCGTCGTTACCCGGATCTGATTCTACATCGAGCCATTAAATACCTGGTTGCCCATCAGGAAAAAGGTCAGCAGAAATCAAAATGGACCAGCACTGGCGGCTACCATTACCAGCATGATGAGATGGGCTTTTTAGGTGAGCATTGTTCAACGACCGAGCGCCGCGCTGATGATGCAACCCGTGATGTTGCTGACGCGCTAAAATGTGAATATATGCAGGATCATGTCGGTGACACTATGGTGGGTACGATTGCGGCCGTGACCAACTTCGGTTTCTTTGTGCGCCTTAATGATATTCATATCGACGGTTTAGTACATGTCACCAGTCTTCTTTCCGATTATTATATCTTTGATGCCGGTAAACAAACGCTGAAAGGTGAACGTACCGGACGTACTTACCGTATTGGTGATGTATTAGAAGTAAAAGTATTGTCTGTTAATTTAGATGATAAAAAAATCGACTTTGAATTGGCCGATCAGGAAGCTGCAGGACAGCGTAAACGCGCACGAAAAACTGCGGCAAAAGAAAATGATCGCCCGATGGATCGCCGCGCCCGTTCTAAATCAGCGAAGCCGGGCCGCAGTAACGATAAAAAGCCGTTTAAGAAAAGTGACCAGCCGTTAATTCGCGAAATAGATAAAGAAACGGATCAGCAGCAGAAGAAAACTAAAAAGCCCAAAAAGAAAACCAATATAAAACAGGGTGAAAAAAATACCCCTACATCTAACAAGAAAAAAGCTACAGCGAAAAAGAAACGCCCAGGTCGTGCTGAGCGCACTCGAAACAAAGCTAAAAAAGACAGCTGAGAGCTAACTGAACATACAATTAGAGAAGAATAGATAATGAGTAAAAGTGAATTAATATACGGCATGCATGCCGTTGATGCCCTATTAGAAAAACAACCTGAGCGTGTTATTGAAGTTTACGCTTTAAAAGGGCGTGATGACGAACGCCTGAATTCAGTGATAGCAAAAGCACGCGAATGGGGAATTTCTGTGCAGTTTATGCAGCGCAAAGCATTAGATGATAAGTCTGAAGGCGAACAGCACCAGGGTATTATCGCCCGTGTAAAAGCTGCTAAAGTTTTAACTGATAATGATTTAGACCCAATTCTTAATGAATTAGACGTACCACCGTTTTTATTGATTTTAGACGGCGTAACGGATCCGCATAATTTAGGTGCTTGTCTGCGTAGTGCAGATGCAGCCGGTGTACATGCGGTCATTATACCTAAAGACAACTCAGCAAGCCTGACCCCCGTGGTACGTAAGGTAGCCTGCGGCGCTGCTGAATCAATGCCGTTAATTCATGTCACCAACCTTGCGCGCACTATGCGTGCACTGCAGGATAAAGGGATCTGGATTTACGGTACTGCAGGTGAAGCGACACAAAATATCTACGACTGCAAATTAGAAGGTGGTATGGCCTTAGCAATGGGTGCGGAAGGTAAAGGGTTACGCCGTTTAACACGCGAACACTGTGATGAATTAATTAAACTGCCGATGGCAGGTGCAGTTTCAAGCTTAAATGTATCGGTAGCAACAGGTATCTGTCTGTTTGAAGTGGTTCGCCAACGCCGCTAATCAAGAAGTGATTAAGCGAATAAAAAAATGCGCCTTGATGGCGCATTTTTATTTTCTGGGACAGCTCTATATCCTAGCCTAAAACGCATACATTAAATTGAGCCCTGTGGTGACCTCTTTATTTAATGTATCAACAGGTACGTTTTGCGTGTATTTATATTCAAAATCAAAGATTAAATATAACTCCCGGTAGATTTTATTCTGTGCTTTAAAGTTCACGCTATAAATACTGTTTTCATTACCCATCTCCCACACTGTATTCATTATCACCTGTAGAGACTCTGAAACAACGCGCTCGTAATTAAGGCGGGTGCGCACGATAAATTCATTAACAGAAACAGCATTTTCACCATTATTTGGCACCGCCGTACGATAACCCGGGCCAATTTCCATATTAAATTTATGCTTGCTTTGATCAAAGACAATGCGCCCGTAACCAACCGTATAAACATCCTCTTGATCATAGCTGGCAAATTGACTGCGTTGTATATCACTACGGGCAAAGAGCAGGTTACGCGGATCTAAATAATAATCCGCCTGTAACTGCCAGCGATATTTTTCGGTGGTCATCTCACGCTCTTCTTCTTCAAGTTCAAACTTTAAATTACTATTGAACTTATATTGATCCGCTTGCTCATAATCTAAAACAAGACGGCCATTAACTGCACGGGTAACTTTATTATCCTGTTCATATGAAAAACCAAATTCAACAGATCCTGAAAAATTATCAGCCTCTTTATCCTTAGTCACCAGCAGATCTGGCTCTCCCGCCGACTCGATCTTTTCGGCTAATGCATCCTGCTTAATGGAACTAGCTGCAGATGATTTATTCTCAATTAAATCAGGCTGGCGTTGAATATTTGTTTTTAGTAAATCAATATCTGAGACAATTAATGCAGGCTGTTGAGGTTCGACTTCTTGCTGGTCGCTGTTATTTTTTTCCAGTAGCGTTATATAACTGTGCTGCGTCTGCGCTTCATTTTCAAGACGGGTTATCTGCTCACTTAATTTTTGATTCTGCTTAACCAGCAAACTCAATTGCGCTTGTAACGACGCACTCTTTTTTCTGCTTTTTCTTTTCTCTTGAGAGAGTCTTTTTATCTCTTTTAGATTTTCTTTTTTTTCAATAACTAACGGTAAAGGCGCTACTGGTGTAAATTGAGGCTGAATATCAGTGATTGGACTTTCAGCAATAGATTGACTGTTATTTTCTTTTATTGCTAGTGTTTGATTTTTTAGCTCTAGCTCAGTTTTATTATCAGCAAACAGCATAATATTCACGGCAAGTACCGCAACATTAATAACTAAAATGAAAAGTAATTTCGAATTAAGCAAGGCACACTCGTAATAGATTATGAATAAATAAAAGTTCAGGAAATGTATTTTAAAATCAAATGAAATAGATTTACAGTACTTTCTCTTAAAATAAAAGCCAACGAAACAAATACAAAATCAAACGAAAGGTTATTATGGTGCGATTGTTTGCAATAAAAGTATAGAAAATCTATTTTAAAAGCTAATTAAACAGATTTATAGTACTTTCGTTTAAATTTTTTACGCTATCTTTATCATCCCCCTTGCGTCAGTTCACACTAAACTGTACAATTTGTCGCCTTAAATCAGCCACCCTTTTTTGTTCCTTGCTTCTATTTGGTACGGCTGAGCCAATCTAAGAAGCTACTAACCCGTAAGGAGCGATTTTTATATGCGTCATTATGAAATCGTATTTATGGTTCACCCTGATCAGAGTGAACAAGTTAATGGTATGATTGAACGTTACACAGCATCTATCACAGAAGCTGGCGGTACAGTTCATCGTCTAGAAGACTGGGGCCGTCGTCAACTGGCTTACCCAATCAACAAGCTACACAAAGCACACTATGTTCTTATGAATATTGAAGCTGAACAGAACGTAATCGATGATTTGGAAACTGCTTTCCGTTTCAACGATGCAGTGATCCGTAACATGATCATGCGTACTAAAGCTGCTGTGACTGAAGTTTCTGTAGTGGCAAAAGCAAGAGAAGAGCGTACTGAACGTGCTCCTCGTGCTCCACGTCCAGAAGTTGAAGCAACGCCTGCAGAAGCACCAGCTGAAGCATAAGCGACTTAGTGACTGATAACTTTTTGCGACTTGCTGGTGTAGTGACTGAGAAGCCTACATTCAAAAAGAGTCCTGCAGGTATTGAACACTGCAATTTCGTGATTGAACATCGTTCAATGCAAAAAGAAGCTGAGTTACCACGCAACGTTTTTTGTTATATGCCCGTTGCAGTAAGTGGAACATTAGCTAGTCAGTTAAAAAATAAATTATCGAAAGGGATGCAAATTAGACTAAGTGGTTTTATCACTTATCACCAAAGTAAAAATAACCTTGGTAAATTAGTTTTGCATGCTCAGTACATAGAACAAATTTGAGGAAATACCATGGCTCGTTACTTCCGCCGTCGTAAGTTCTGTCGTTTCACCGCTGAAGGTGTTAGCGAAATTGATTACAAAGACGTTGTTACGTTAAAAAATTACATCACTGAAAGTGGTAAAATCGTACCTAGCCGTATTACTGGCACATGTGCAAAATACCAACGTCAACTAGCGCGCGCTATCAAACGTGCACGTTACTTGTCACTTTTACCATACACAGATTTACACAAGTAAATAGGAGCTATAGATTATGGAAATCATTCTACAAGATACAGTTGCTAACCTTGGTAAACTTGGTGATAAAGTTGATGTTAAAGCAGGTTACGCACGTAACTTCCTTTTCCCACAACAAAAAGCTGTACCAGCAAACAAAGCAAACTTAGAAGCTTTTGAAGCACGTCGTGCTGAATTAGAAGCTAAACAAGCTGCTAACCTTGCTGCTGCAGAAAAACGTGGCGCTGCATTAGAAGCATTAGAAGCGGTTACTATCACTTCTAAAGCTGGTGATGAAGGTAAACTATTCGGTTCAATCGGTACGCGTGATATTGCTAATGCAATCACTGCTGCTGGTGTAGCTGTAGTTAAAAGTGAAGTTCGTCTTCCTGAAGGCGCTTTACGTAACACTGGTACTTACGAGATTGCTGTTTCAGTACACTCTGACGTATCTGCTGTTGTTAACGTTGAAGTTGTTGGCGAAGAGTAATTCTTC
>NZ_CEZLMY010000020.1:7008-25712 GCF_983033635.1 Psychromonas sp.
ACGTTGAAGTTGTTGGCGAAGAGTAATTCTTCCCTTACAATTTAAACGATAAAAATACCTGCTTTCGAGCGGGTATTTTTTTGCCTGCGATTCACACTATTCATGAACACTGGCTCTGACCTATCTGCTGTTGTTAACGTTGAAGTTGTTGGCGAAGAGTAATTCTTCCATTACAATTTAAACGATAAAATACCTGCTTTCGAGCGTTTTCTTTATAACGGAAAGTTTTTTGCCTGCGATTCAAAGCGACAAACCGCGATTGCTGTTTCACTCTTTATGAACACTGGCTCTGACGTATCTGCTGTTGTTAACGTTGAAGTTGTTGGCGAAGAGTAATTCTTCCCTTACAATTTAAACGATAAAAACACCTGCTTTCGAGCGCTTTTTTTATAACGGAAAGTTTTTTGCCTGATATTTGTGATTCACTGGTGCGAAATGACGGCGGCACAGCGACAAAGAACAATCACACCAATCTACAGAAGTATCTGTTCAATATTGCCGGGATAACTTCGTTGTTTTAATTACACACGCCAGCCACTCTATTTGATTAGGTCAAACAGTACGTGGTGCAAAACAAACTGATGTTTTGCTTATTGCTTAATCAAACACCTTGCCCTCATTTATTCTTCCTGTGTAATACCAGAGCATTTACTGATAAAGATTTTTATAATCTCTTTAAAATGTTTGCAGGATTAAGTAACCCGTTCAATACTTAATTGTAATCTATTCAATCACAGTATTGATATTTATAACTTCCCCGGCAATAACAACTCCCTAATAAATAAGATTAGGGAGTGTTGACCTTTCGAAATTATTTTTTCAGCAGTATACTGAGTATTTATATAAAGCAGAGTCTATTGACTGTGGTTATTACGCATAAGCAGGTAATAACGAAATAGCTCCCTTCCTCAAAGGGTGGCTAAAAGCAATTAATTGACAACAAACTAGGATGATAAAATCCAATGGCAAAGCATTATACTTATAGCGTTACAGTCATAATTTTTTTCATCCTATGCGTGATTGCTTTTTTTTACGGCGTACAACACACCACCACACCACACATTACCCACGCAAAAAATGGCGCTATTGATATTTCTACTGTCATCGAAGAAGGTCAGTCTGTAAATTTAAACGGTGAATGGTTATTTTTCTATAATGAATTTTTATCTAATGAACAGATACAAGCTCGTCATTCACAGGCACAATCTATCAATGTTCCTGGGTATTGGAAACTTGAACAATTCGACACACAAGCCAGCTCCACACATGGTTATGGTACTTATCATCTGCAGGTTACGATAGGAAAAACAGCTGAGCCGCTGGCAATAAGTTTACCAACGATTGGCACCGCCTACCGTTTATATGTAGATAATGAATTACAGGTCTCCGTCGGTGAAGTTGGCAGCTCTCAAGCGCAAACAACAGCCGCTTACCAACCACAAATTTT
This sequence comes from Psychromonas sp., assembly GCF_983033635.1. Taxonomy (NCBI): domain Bacteria; kingdom Pseudomonadati; phylum Pseudomonadota; class Gammaproteobacteria; order Alteromonadales; family Psychromonadaceae; genus Psychromonas; species Psychromonas sp. Next base: position 8,456 of record NZ_CEZLMY010000020.1, read on the forward strand.
GTTATTAACTACAAATAAAGCAGTCATTAATCTCACTTTTCATGTCGCCAACTATGATTACAGCAAGGGGGGGATCTGGTATTCACTAAAAATGGGCAATGCACAGGCACTTTTTCAAGAGCAAAAAATAAGCTCGATGCACAGCATGTTTCTAGGCGGGTTCTTATTAGCCGTTGCCTTATATAACCTGATTCTATTTATGCACAGAAAGTCAGACACACTGCCGCTAGTATTCGCGCTACTCTGTGTAACCATTGGTTTGCGTGAATTTTTTGTAGAAAATTATACCATTTTAAACTACCTGCCCAATTTAACGCTTGTTCAGCTCATCAAAATAGAATATCTCACTTTTTTTCTCGCAGCCCCATTAATTATGCATTTTAATTATCTCATTTTTCCTGCCTATTTTAATAAGCGAGTTCTTCACGCAAGTTATGCTACAGGGCTGTTGTTAAGCCTAATGCTGGTCATTCAGAAGCTTGAAAGTACCTCCTCTGTATTAATCATTATGCAGTTATTATCGCCTCTGTATATTGCCTATATTCTTTTGATTACAGCGAAGGCCTGCTACGCACAACAAAAAGGCGCGAGAGTATTATTAGCCGGTAGTTTTATTTTCGCATTCTGCGTTATAAATGACATATTATATACTTACGAAGTTGCTCAAACAGGCTTCTTCTCCAGCCTAGGTTTAACCATTTATGTGCTATCGCAAAGCTATATGGTCGGCATAAAGTTTAATCAGGGCTTTGTGCTGAGCAACCATCTAAGCAAACAGCTTAAAAGGCGTAACCTGGCACTACAAAAAATGACCCTATATCTTGAAACCAGAGTCATTGAGCGAACCAACGCATTAACTCAAGCTAATACCCATTTACAACATATGGCACATACTGATGCCCTTACCCAAGTGCCTAACCGCCACGGTATTTACCCTGTGATTGAACAAGAGGAAGCGCGATTTAAACGTAGTGGCACGCCTTATTCGCTTGCGACCCTGGATTTAGATCATTTCAAAACCATTAATGACCAATTTGGTCATGATGCAGGAGACCTGGTACTTAAAAGATGTGCGCTTGTTATTAAAAAACAGATCCGCGATCAAGATAAGCTTGCTCGCTGGGGAGGCGAAGAGTTTGTTGTTTTATTACCCGAAACGGGGCTGCATGGCGCAACAATATTGGCAGAAAAAATCCGTCACTCTATAGCACAAGCTGCTATTGAAATTAACGGCACGCTTATACCCATAACGACGACGATCGGAGTTGTTGAAGCGCAGCCTGATGAATCCTTTGATGAACTATTTAAACGGTCAGATATTGCTTTGTTCAAAGGCAAAGAGCAGGGAAGAAACCAAGTGGTGGTGTAGCACCGCTGCAAACCTATTCGGTTACAATAACATCCCCACGCGGAGCGTGAGGAACGAAATAAAAATCAAACCATCAGCCTTGCGGCTAATAAACACAAACAAACCCCCATTACTCTTTCTATCCATACCTTGATACTTTTAATCCTCTTCGCCAATGCTTGTGACGAAAAGAAAAATGCCACCAGCGAAAACCAGAGCAGATGAGCAAGGGCAATAATCAATCCAAAAACAAACTGAATGCTATAAGGTGTCTGCGGCGTAACAACTTGCGTAAAAATACTTAAGAAAAACAGCGTAGTTTTAGGGTTCAAAGCATTGGAGACAAACCCGGCTCTAAAAGCGGCCAGATCTGAAATTGCGGGGGATTCAGATCCCTTTTCCTCTGTATCTTGTACCTTTTTAGCAAGCAGTAACTTTCCCCCTAAAAAAAGCAGGTAAGCCGCGCCCGCATATTTAATCATATTATAAAGCAGCGGAGACTGATCAATCAGCAGTGCGATACCCGCTAGGGAATAAGCCACATGCAACCAAATAGCGGCAAAGATACCCAAAGCCCCAATTAATCCCGCTCTTCTTGAATACAATAACGAGTTACGCGTAATCATCGCAAAATCTTGCCCCGGACTGACCACCATTACAGTCGCAATACCGATAACCAGCGATATTACCGGTAAATATTCAAATAACATTTATAACTCCAAACCCTATATTAAATGCCAATGTAGCCCGTCATTGTACCATTAAAACCTGCGTTCCTCTTTTCAGTTTAACAAGTAGCAGATCTTGCTTTTTGCCTATTATCACCAAACCAATTCGGCTACGTAATTCCCGTTTGCATTTTTCTTGCTCGACAAATCACTTTAGCAACAGAAATCATGGAGCGAATTGAACGTCAGTTCAGGCTCATGAGCGGGCTAAGCTGTGCATGCCCTCCTTTTCTGTAAGTTCGGCTGCGCACAAGGATGTGCGGTCCTAACAGGTGCGTTAAGAAGTTTTTTTCGAGGAAGAATAAAAAATGCACGGGACGGCACTGTGAGTTATGCAACAGTATAGTGCCACGAACAAAACTCTCTTTACCTTATTTTTTCTTGCTGTTGAGAAGCATGATCTCTTCGAACTGCGAAACTACGTGTCGGTTTCTCATCGTTACTCGCCGTCAGGGTGAAACCACTAGCACAAAGGTTAAACCAAGCACAAACAAACAAACAAACAAACAAAGTAATTCGGCTACAATAACATTCCCATGCGGAGCGTTAGGAATGATAAACAAAAAAAGCCTCACGGTTAAGTGAGGCTCAGTAACAATAAGCGGCGGTTATTGCTGGTTAAAACTTGTAACCAGCCGTCAGTGCCGTTTGTACGTAACCTATATCGAGAGGGCCATCCTCTAACACATAAAAATCAACACTCAGATCTGTATAGAAATGGCTATATTGAAAACGAACTCCTAACCCAGCAAATACACTATTATCATCGAATTCAGTGCTGTCATTATCAATAGAATACTCTTCTGAATAAGATACAAATCCTAGTTTTCCATAAGGTTTAAGAAAAACTTCTTGAATAGGAAAAGCATAACCGATATCGGCACCAACTTTAATTGATGAGCCTTCAAGTTCGCCATTAAAGATAGTGTCCTCATTTGTTTCATATGAGATGCCAACCCCAATAATTTGGTTAAAATCGTAACCATACTCTAATTTAAAACCGTTTCCATAATCACCATCCCAAATCTCAACCTCATTATACTCAACTGTAACTGATGTTTTTGACAATCCAAGTCCAACCCGCGAGCCAGAAAAATCATTTGCTAATACTGAAGCAGTAGAAAACAAACCAATTAGTAGAGATGTTCCAAATAATACTTTTTTCATTAACATTCCATTATTTTTAATTAAAATCGATAAATATCATACACAAAAGTCAATTCATCACAATAAAAACATCAATAAGCGGCGAGTGATATATGACAATAAAGACATTACATGTAATTATTTCCCTCTTCCCAAAAAAAAAAGCCCCACGTTAAGTGAGGCTCTCAAGCATAATTGTAAATCAAGCTTTTATAGGCGAGGTTAAAACCTCACATCCAAGTTAATTATTTTGCTTGTGGACGCATATGCGGGAACAGTAAAACGTCACGGATTGTATGACTGTCAGTAAATAGCATAACTAAACGGTCGATACCGATACCTTCACCAGCTGTTGGTGGTAAACCGTGTTCCAGTGCAGTGATGTAATCTGCATCGTAGAACATAGCTTCATCATCACCTGCATCTTTCTGTGCGACCTGATCCATAAAGCGCTGTGCTTGATCTTGTGAGTCATTAAGCTCTGAGAAACCATTAGCAAGTTCACGTCCGCCAACAAAGAACTCAAAACGATCTGTGATGCTTGGATCTTGATCATTACGACGTGCAAGTGGTGATACTTCTGCAGGGTAAGCAGTAATAAAGGTCGGTTGCAGCAGTTTATGCTCAGCTGTTTCTTCAAAGATTTCAGTTAAGACCTTACCTTCACCCCAGCTATCTTTCAGATTAACATTTAAACGAGCCGCTAATGCTTTTAGGCCTTCCATGCTTTCAAGTTCGCTTGCTTCTATGCCTTCATTGTATTCAAGCACAGACTCTTTCATGGTCATACGGATAAATGGTGCGCCAAAATCAAACTCTTGTTCACCGTATTTAACAACGCTTGAACCTAATACATTTTCAGTAATAGTACGTAACATATCTTCTGTCAGGTTCATTAGATCGATGTAATCAGCATAAGCCTGGTAGAATTCAATCATAGTGAATTCCGGGTTATGACGTGTTGAAACACCTTCGTTACGGAAGCTACGGTTGATTTCAAATACGCGCTCAAAACCACCTACGACTAAACGTTTAAGGTTTAACTCAGGTGCGATACGCAGGTACATATCAAGATCTAAGGCGTTATGGAAAGTCTCAAATGGTTTTGCTGTCGCCCCCCCCGGGATCGCTTGTAACATTGGCGTTTCCACTTCCATAAAATCACGTTCATTTAAGTAGTTACGGATTGCAGTTACGATTTTATTACGCAGTATAAATGTCTTACGCGACTCTTCATTAGCAATCAGATCCAGGTAACGCTGACGGTAACATGATTCTGTATCAGAAAGACCGTGGAATTTGTCAGGTAACGGACGCAGTGCTTTAGTTAATAAACGGATTTCGCTAACTTTAACGCTTAACTCATTCGTTTTAGTTTTGAATAAAACACCCTTCACACCAATGATATCGCCTAAATCCCATTTTTTGAATTCAGTGTTGTAAAAACCTTCAGGCAGATTATCACGTGTAACATAGGCCTGAACACGACCGCCCATATCCTGAATCGTTGCAAAACTTGCTTTACCCATAATACGGCGCATCATCATACGACCAGCAACACTTACTTCAACCGCTAACTCTTCTAGCTCTTCTTTAGTTTTATCATCATATAACTTATGCAGATTATCAGAGATGTTTTCACGGCGGAAATCATTAGGAAATGCTTGTCCCTTTTCACGCATCGCATCAAGCTTAGCCAGACGCTGTGCTAGGATTTCATTTAACTCTTCTTTAGGTGCTTCTGTTTGATTTTGCTCTGACATGGTTTTTCCTATTGTTTTTCTTTCAATATAATTTGTTTATTAATTAAAGACCAGACTTCAGGCTCGCTTCAATAAATTTATCTAAACCGCCGTCTAATACCGCCTGCGTATTACGGCTTTCAATTCCGGTTCTTAAATCTTTAATCCGCGCATCATCTAATACATATGAGCGAATTTGACTGCCCCAGCCAATATCCGATTTACTATCTTCACTAATCTGTTTTTCGGCATTCTGCTTCTGCAATTCATATTCATACAGCTTGGCTTTCAGCTGTTTCATTGCCTGGTCTTTATTTTTATGTTGTGAGCGGTCATTCTGACACTGCACCACAATATTGGTCGGCACATGCGTAATACGTACCGCAGATTCGGTGGTATTAACGTGCTGCCCGCCCGCACCCGACGCACGATAAACGTCGATACGCAGATCCGCAGGGTTTATCTGAATATCGATATCATCTTCAATTTCAGGATAAACAAAAGCAGATGCAAAGGAAGTATGGCGACGCCCTGTTGAGTCAAATGGTGATTTACGTACTAAACGATGTACGCCTGTCTCGGTGCGTAACCAACCAAAAGCATATTCACCTGAAAAGCGAATCGTTGCCCCTTTAATACCTGCAACATCACCAGCTGAAACTTCCATTAGTTCAGTTTTATAACCGTGTGCTTCACCCCAGCGAAGATACATACGCAGCAGCATATTCGCCCAATCCTGCGCTTCTGTGCCGCCAGAGCCTGATTGAATATCTAAATAACATGAGCTTGCATCATGTTTACCTGAGAACATTCGACGGAATTCTAACAGTTCCAGTTTTTTCTCTAATTCGTCCGCTTCGTTTAGCGCTTCATCAAAACTATCTTGGTCTTGCTCTTCAACCGCCATTTCCACCAGCATCTGAATTTCATCTGTACCTTCCGTTAACGCATCAATGGTTTCCACCACTAATTCCAAGGCACTACGCTCTTTACCAAGTGCTTGTGCTCGTTCCGGTTCATTCCATACATCTGGAGACTCTAATTCACGACTAACTTCTTCTAAGCGTTCAGATTTGCTTTCATAGTCAAAGATACCCCCTAAGCAATTCTGCACGCTCAGTTAGGTCTTTTACTTTATTTAAAATAGGGTTGACTTCAAACATCAAAAATCTCAATTAGACTGACAGTAAAAAAGAGACGAATTTTAACCAATATCGACAGAAATATATAGTGCAGATAGAAAATAAAAAACCTGATTCAGGCTTATTCTCAGGCTTTTTATAATAGCAGCAGCTAATTATTTACACGGAGGAGGGATTGTTTATCTCTACTTTTCTTTTTACCCTTAAATAACGTTCTAACCAAGCGTGGAATCCTGTTTCAGTCTGGTCCCCTGTTAAACGGTGGTACTCTTTGCCATCTTTAAATAAAATAAAAGCAGGAATAACATTAATATTTAACTGCACCGCGAGTACCTGCTCACTTTCACTGTTCACTTTAATGAAAATAGCATCACCTTTAAAACGTTTACTTAACTTAACAAATATCGACACCATCTCATGACTGCTGCCGGACCAGGGCCCCCAAAAATCAGCAAGTATAGGTAATGTTGAAAACTCATTAAGACTATCAAATAATTTTCTATCTGCCTCAATAGGAATATCGGATAATAAATCCGCGTTGCAGGCTGCACATTTGGGAAAATCGGGGAACTGCTCTCTTTCTATACTATTGGGTTTGAGACAACTCGGACAAACAAGGATTTCACTGCTCATTTTTTATTCCTTGTATTAGCTTAAAAAATAACTGTATTTTAAAAATAGACCACTCTACCACTTTTTCCTAGACTGACTGGTTTATAGCAAGCACAAGTTTTCCTGTTGTTTTATAGCTGCTTATCAGTATTAATTTTTCCTGGCTTTTATTATTCAGCTCAATATGAGAAATAATTTAAAAATTTGTCTGTTTTAGCACCTTTATTGGTGCAATTATTTTTGATTACAGTACAGTTAACAGCCATTTATTTATAAAACAAAGTTCACCTCCACCCGATACAGGTGGAAAGTAACGCAATTTATTTATAAAACAAGGTTCACCTCCACCCGATACAGGTGGAAAGTGACGCAATTTACCAATTGTATAAAAGGAGTATTTTATGGAGATGTTATCTGGCGCCGAAATGGTTGTCCGCTCACTACAGGATGAAGGTATTGAACATATTTTCGGTTACCCTGGTGGTTCAGTATTGGATATTTACGATGCTATTTTTCAATGCAGCGATATTGAGCATTTCTTAGTCCGTCATGAACAAGCAGCCGTACATATGGCAGATGCTTATTCTCGTACCACAGGTAAAGTCGGCACCGTACTTGTGACAGCAGGACCAGGCGCAACAAACTGTATTACAGGGATCGCAACCGCTTATATGGATTCAATTCCACTAGTTGTTATATCCGGGCAAGTTCCTACCAACTGGATTGGTGATGATGCTTTCCAGGAAACGGATATGATTGGTGTTTCCCGTCCGGTAGTAAAACACAGTTTTTTATGCCGCACTGCAGAAGAGATCCCAATCGCAATTAAAAAAGCCTTTTACCTTGCTTCAACTGGCCGCCCAGGCCCTGTTGTGATTGATATACCAAAAGATGCGCAGAATCCGCTTAATAAATTTCCCTATGAATACCCTAAAAGTGTTGAATTACGTTCATATAATCCAACTCTCAGTGGTCATAAAGGACAAATTAAACGTGCATTAGCCGCGCTGTTAGCTGCTAAAAAACCGGTTCTATATGTTGGCGGCGGCGCAATTATAGCCAATGCATCAAAGCAAGTGATTGAACTGGCTGAAAAACTAAACTTACCGGTTACCAATACGTTAATGGGCTTAGGTGCTTTCCCCGGTCAGCATAGACAAAATGTCGGTATGCTGGGAATGCACGGCACTTATGAAGCAAACTTAGCGATGCATAATGCGGATCTTATTTTTGCTGTGGGCGCACGCTTTGATGATCGCGTAACCAACAATGTCGATAAGTTCTGTCCTCATGCAAAAATAATGCATATCGATATTGATCCGACATCAATCTCTAAAAATATTCACGTTGATTTACCGATTGTAGGTAGTGTGGAAGTGGTCTTGCAGCAGATGCTAGATCTGCTGGCAGAAACACAAGCCAGCAACGACAGTAAAAAAATCGATCGATGGTGGAAACAGATTGAACAGTGGCGCGCAAAAGAGTGCCTGACTTACCAGACATCAGATACCTATATTAAACCTCAGCAAGTTATCGAGAGTTTATACAAAGTAACCCATGGTGATGCGATTATCACCTCGGATGTTGGTCAGCATCAGATGTTTGCAGCTAACTATTATCCATTTAAAGAGCCTCGCCAGTGGATTAACTCAGGAGGTTTAGGCACGATGGGTTTTGGTCTGCCCGCTGCTATCGGTTGTAAAATTGCTCGCCCGGAAAAAACTGTTTGCTGTGTTACCGGTGACGGTTCAATTCAGATGAATATCCAAGAGCTTTCTACCTGCATGCAATACAATATTCCGATTGTTATTGTACTGCTTAATAACCGCTCCTTAGGCATGGTTAAACAATGGCAGAAGATGTTCTACGGCGGCCGTCAGTCTCACTCTTATATGGATTCTGTTCCTGATTTCGTCAAACTTGCAGAAGCTTACAATCATATCGGTATTAAAGTTGATAAGATTGAAGAGTTAGAGCCGGCATTAACACGTGCTTTTGAACTAAAAGATCGCGTAGTGTTTTTAGATATCGCAATCGATCCTGAAGAGCATGTTTACCCGATGCAGATTAAATTCGGCAGCATGGAAGATATGTTCCTAAGCAAAACGGAGAAAACCGATGCGTAGTATTATTTCTGTATTACTTGAAAATGAATCTGGTGCACTATCTCGCGTAGTTGGTCTTTTTTCACAACGTGGTTATAACATTGAATCACTAACCGTTTCTCCGACTAATGATAAAACATTATCACGCATGACTATCACCACTGAAGTGACAGATCTTGCACGCCTTGAGCAGATGATGAAACAACTGCATAAGCTGGTTGATGTGCTGCGTGTGACTGAATTAACTGAAGGTCCGCATGTTGAACGCGAGCTGATGTTAGTTAAAGTGCGTACGCTCAATGATACACGTGAAGAGATTAAACGTTGTGCTGACATTTACCGTGGACAAGTCGTTGATATCACACAAAATCTTTACACTATCCAGTTAAGCGGTACCTGCTCTAAATTAGATGCCTTTCTCGCAACCCTTGAAGATACCAGCGAAATTGTTGAAGTCGTTCGCTCTGGTGTTTGCGGTATTGCGCGTGGTGAAAAAGCGTTACGCGGTTAATTAATAGCAATACAATTAAGTTATTACCCCTGGGTAAAATTAATTATTACTATTGTCATCTTAATTAAGCGTTAAAAAAATAAAAATGCAAAGCACAGGATTCTGTCTTTGCATTTTTTATAAGGGGTTTTCATGTTCGAACTAGCCGCATTATTACTCTCTGCGTTTATTTTATTTATGTTTGGTGTATCAGTGCTCAGCTTAACTGTTATTGCATTGATCCTGATTTTAAGCTTTATCTTATTGACCAGCATCTCATTCATTTTTAAATTTGGCTTTTGGATATTACTGGCCATTATCATCTATTATTATTTCTTCAAAAAAAACAGGGATTGCGAATGAAGTACCTTGCATTATTATTTGTCACCATCAGCTTACTTATCAGTAATAGCGCATCTGCCAGCCCGCTAAAAATTGATAATGCCTACGTGCGCGCCACGCCGCCACATGCCAAAAATAGCGCTGCCTTTATGATGATTAACAATAGCGGCACACAAGAGATAAAACTTATCGCTGCCAGCAGTGATATTGCAGCTCGTGTGGAATTACATAATCATCTGATGCAAGACGGGTTGATGAAAATGCGCCAAGTTGAGCAAATCAGCATCAAGGCAGAAAATAAGACAGAATTACAACCAGGCAGTTACCACATTATGTTTTTTGAATTAAAACAGCCACTTAAAGATGGCGAGTCAGTTGCGCTGAAATTGTACTTTGATAATGGTGAAGAGATTACTATTGACGCGCCGATAAAAAAAATTACTATGCACAAAAATAAAACAGATTAACAAATAAATTAAATAGGAATAACAATGAAAAAACAGATCTGCGCAGCCGTTGTTGCCAGCGTTATTAGCATGCCCACTATGGCCGATTTTTTAGGTGTATATGCAGGTGTTGATTATCGTACAACAACAACTAACCACACTGCTAACGGTTATACTGGTGAATTTAATGACACCAATAATTTTTCGGGTTACGTGGCCCTGGAGCATTTCATTCCACTTATTCCCAATGCAAAATTAAAATATTCTGATTTAAGCAGTGAGTACAGTGAGGATTCAACTGAAATTTCCAGCTCAGCAGCAAACGCGATTTTGTATTACCAGCTGTTTGATAATGGCTTATTTGAGTTTGATTTCGGTCTGGCTTATACCCGTGTTGAAACAGACTACGACAACTTAAGCACCGACTTAGGGCAAGCTTATGGTGCAGCAAAAGTGCATATCCCAGGTGTCGGTATACATGCTTTCGCTGAAGTTATTGGTGGCTCTACAACCGATGATAATGCAACAGATGCAGAGATTGGTCTTGCTTATACTTTTAATCCAGATTCTGCGTTATTAAACTTTTCTGTCCGTGCTGGTTACCGCCTCCAAGAGGCTGAAATCAACAACTTTAAACAAGAAAATAAAGGTCTGTTTGCAGGCATGGAAGTACACTTCTAAGAGCAAGATGAGTTCCGCTATAAACAAGGCGCGCACAAAGTTAATTTGTACGCGCCTTTTTTAATAACTTGAAGTACTGATCGGATTACAGGCAGGGCTTGCTAATACCTTAGCAACTAACTCACTTTGCCGCTTGGTATCTGTTTTTTTCATTATACGTTTGATATAAGTTCTTACTGTTTCATAGCTTAAGTAAGTTATTTCGGCTATTTCAGCGGGCGAACGACCATTTATTAACTCACAGCAAACTAAACCTTCCTTACTTGATAAGTTATATAACTCACATAATGTTTTCAGGTTAAATGGCGTTTGATTATCGCTATAGATAAACAGCGCAATACCATTGCCATTATTACTTTGTTTATTAATTAAAGGTACAAATGTTAATACTACAGGTACACAATCTGGCGTTTCCAATTGAATATTGTGCATCGTCTGATCTTGTAGACATTTTTTTATAGCTTGCTGAATTTGTTGATCGTTTCTTACATTTATCCAATGCAGGGTTTCATTAATTTTCTTTAAATATTGATGCTGAGCGAAAAACAGTTCGGCTTGTTGATTGCAATGACTAATATAACCTTGTTCATCCAATAAAATAACGGGTAACTGAATTTGATCAAATAATAACTCGCTTAGAAGGTGCTGTTTGTCATTTTTTAATTTAAGGTGGTAGAGCTGCATCGCATGCTGAATATGTGGAATAATTTTTTCCAGCAGCAAACACTCTTCGAAAGAAAACTCACCTTGATTTTTACTGCGCTGAAAAAACAGTTGGCTGACCCAATGCTTATCATTTGCCAACACGGTAGCCGCTGCATAATAGATATCAAGATTTTCATTTAAATCTTGAAAGAATTCAGGATGTGATAATTGCGTTTGCTTTGCTTCACGAACGCCCATGGTGATTAATTCACCCGGTAGCGATTCCTGTAAGCGAGCCATCAAAGGATCCTGCTTTTCATGACGGTTAATAAACAGGGATGCATCACTAATATCTACCCCTTCAACCCAGATAATATTAGCGGTTTCAAGCTTATTATTGACCATCACAATCGAACCAGACAACAAATTAAGGTGTCGGATTAATTCACTTAAAAAATCCTTAAACCCCGTTGGCTGCACTAAAGCGCTATATAATGATTTTATTAAATCATTAAAATTAGAGTCTTTCATAAACATGCTCCTGTGCATCAACAAAAAAATTGATCAACATCAAGTCAAATATTAATCCCGTCAACATTGTACCCAAATGGGGATAGATTAAGCTTGTTCCTTGTCATACTTTTCATCTATCTGACTCTGCCAGTACGTTAATTTGCATGATATGAAAAAGGAATTCATTATGAGACTTCATCCGCTTGTCCTCGCTTTAGGCCTTACACCATTAGTTGGTTGTGGTGGCTCTTCTTCCAATAGCACACCAGATCCAACACCTGAAATACCCGCGAGTTATTCTGTGCGCGCTGTTGATGGTTACCTGCGTAACGCCCAAGTATGGCTTGATATTAATGGTAACTTTCAGTTAGATGACTCTGAACCCAATGCCCTTTCCGGCGAAGGCGGCATTGCCGTATTAGATACAACTAATATCAACAATCCTGAGCAATATTCTGTTGTCGTAAAAGCAATCGCTGCACAAACAATTGACGAAGATAGCATCACCGATGCTAACCCTGAGGGCATAGCAACCACAACACCTTTCTTATTATCAGCTCCTGCAGGCCAAACCATTATCACGCCGCTTTCAACCTTGGTTAATATCAAAATGAAAAATGGCCTTGAGCAATCGCAGGCCGTAACAGAAGTTGCTGAGGATTTAGGCATTCCTGAATCCAGTTTGTTAGGTGATTATATTGCAGAAGAAAATGGCGATATTGCAGCTAAAGCCAATGCGATTGTTGAATTAAACGTACTACCTGAGTCTGAATTACAAATGCAAGAAATGAATCAGGATAACAGTAATCTTGATGCACAATTAGCAACTAATCTACAGATCATACAGTCACTCACTGAAGAGCAGCGCTTAGTTAAAGAGGAAGATGGCACGGTTATCGTAGCGACAAATGTCGATACAGATGATGATGGCGTTATTGATGAGAAAGATGCTTTTCCGAGCGATGTAAGCGAATGGCTAGACAGTGATAATGACGGCACTGGTGATAATGGTGATGCTTTTCCCACTGATGCGGCAGAAAAAGCAGATACCGATAATGACGGCACCGGCGATAATGCAGATGCTTTCCCTAATGATGCGGCAGAGACAACGGATACCGATAAAGACGGCACTGGCGATAATAGCGATGCCTTCCCGGAAGATGCAACAGAGACTGTAGATACCGATAAAGACGGCACTGGCGATAATAGCGATACCTTCCCGGAAGATGCAACAGAAACGGTGGATACCGATAAAGACGGCTTCGGCGATAACGCAGATGCTTATAAAGATGATCCTGAAAAATCAGTCTTAGATATTACGACCACTAAAACAACTACCACCCTATTCACTCAACAAGCCTTCCAAAATGTTACCGTAGTGGAGGTACAAGAAGAAAACACTATAGCTACATTCAATAATGGTGATATTCAAACTACTACCGAGGTAACCTATACCACAACTGATGGCACTCCCTATGGTAACGAGAGCAAATCTGATCTATTAAAAGCAGATGGCTCCTTTAGCCGTATTAATGAATGGAGTTATGACTTTAACCTTGATGGCAACAGTCAGTTCGTAGGTCAAGCATTGGCTATTGGTAATAGAACAGCGAGTGGCGAAACCTTCCTGAATTATATAGATGAATCAGATGCGGCACTAGAAGGCGGTGATAATGGTGGTGGGCGTGTGTTTGATAATATGGACTTATCTTCACGCAATCATCCCGATGATCTGTCGTTAGTTGATACGATTCAAAATAACACTGTATCTTGGCAGCAGGACACGACAACGAAAACAATCGATACAGATTACCAACAATACTCAATTGTCGACTTTGATCGCTCCGCACTTGCAAGCTTGATAGCTGAGTATGCCTATCATAGCAACCAAGTCATTGGCGAAAATGGCGTGTATTCTTATAGCGACCTCCGTGATTGGAATGCAGATGGTAGCATTAACCAAAGCATACAATTTGCAGTAAACTCTACCGATTCATATACCTTTTCCGTGCAGCGCCCAATTTGGGCAGATCCAACAGATGGTATGGATGAAGAATATGCTGACTATAACTTCGCCGCAGGCAAAGCAGATACTTTGACTTCTTACTGGTACGAGACGAGCGAAAGTTTGAATGACCAAGGTGTACGTGAGTCAGCGGGTAAACGTTATGTACTGGATATGGAAAATGAAGCTAACGTAAAATTGGTCAATGCAGACAACCCTGATGGGCTGTTATTTCAGGAGTACCGCTCGACTAGAAAATCGGTCAGTGATATAGAAAGTAATGAAGCCGTTTCCTGGACACATTACCCGCTTAGCGATTACGACTTTACAGTTGATGTAAAAGATCCAGGTCAAGCCTACAAAGTATTCCAAAAACAAAGCAATGGTATCTGGGTAGGTTACAGCTTCCCTGAATGGGGAACTCAATCTATTGTTGATCTAGCCGGGCAAATAGAAGCGGCACGTTCCGGCGGAGCACAACTTTCAGAAATCGATGAGCAGGTTATTGCAGGTTTAAGCCGTTATAATCTCCCCGTCACTACCTCTTCATTTATCTATGATGAGCAGGGAAATGCTAGGACTTGGTACTTTGTCAGTAATAACTCCATTGTCACTGACGGTCAATATTCAATCAGTACCGTGACCCTTACTGATAATGGCTTCAAAGATGGCTGGCTAGTGCTTAATGGCCCGGACAACTTTTTCCTTGCCGAGCCGACTTCCGATCAGCCATGGAATTGGTTTAATGCTTACCAACGCTATTGGTTGGGGATTGACTCAATAAATACTGCATCAGACAGCTTTATGTGGGGTAACTGGCTTGGTGAATTTTACTTAAATCAAAGCCAAGCCCAAGCTCGACTTGTTGAACTTCAAGCATTAAGCACAGCATTAATTGGTAGCTGGAGCAACGGAGTGGTTTCATTTCAATTTAATAGTGATATGACCTATATCATGGAGCAAATAAGCAGTGATGATGGCGCACCTGATTCATGGGCAGGAACAGAATCCGGCGTTTACCAATATGCTCCAGAAACGGGTCATATCACGGTATCTGAGATAATTTACGATAATAACGGCACTTCAGGTCTTTCTGATTACTTGCACAATGATAGCAATCTTTTCAAGCTTGAATCCTACCAGCTCAACAGCAGTTTAACTTTCTCCTATATCGATGGCGATGAGAGTGGTGAATTCACATTAAATGCCACCACTAACATTGTTCCTGATAAGTTTTCAGCTGAGTATCTAGCAGGAAAAACACTTTATGCAGTCTGGTTTGGTGACGGCGATCTTGCTGATGCGAACGGAAATGCGATTGATGAAAGCGGCAATCTTATTACCAACCCTGATAATGAGATTGAGCTGACGGATGTAGCGGTCGTGCAGGAGATCACCTATAACAGTGACGGAACATTAACAGCAAAAGGCGTAAAAAATGCGATCAGTATGCCGGATGGCGCACCTTATCACTATATCGTAGATACAGCAGGTATTTTGCGTGTTGTAGAAGAGCAGAATGAGGCAACCGAAGGCAATATCATCTGTGATAACAGTCACCCTGATTACCTGAAAACACACTTTGTTTTAAGTGATATCAATGGTGTAGAGCAGTTTGATAATGTTGATCTGTTCTTCTTTGACAAGCAAAAAGCATTAGATTATGCCAATGAATTAAACGCAGCTATTCCTTTATGCACTAGCGCACTATAACCAACTTAAACAACTTACACCCAAACTACTTGAAGATGCAGATTCAGAGCATCTTCAGTAATTTGAGTATAGGTCTAATCCATTAATTAATAGTTGCAGTAGCCGACGGTTAAGTTCTAAATTTTTAATGCAAGAAAGGAAGCAAAATATGTTTAATTTGAAAACTAAAAGAAGTTTTTTATCATTGTTATTATTATCATTAGTTGCTGTATTAACAGCTTGTGGTGGAGGTGGTTCTAGTGATAGTGGAACAGTTGATAGTAGTGCAGCCGCCGCACCTGTAACTCTACTGAACAAAACATGGGTGGGTACAGTTGTCACGAAGTGGCGCTCTAATGAACAATTAACGATTCTTAACGAAGGAGATCTTTTAACACTTACGCTTCTTGAGAATAACAAAATCAAAGGCGAAGGTGTAAATATAGTCACAGTTAACTCTTGGAATTATTCGTATACAGGCGAAAATGGTGAGTTAGTGATTACATATCCGAATGGTGCTGGTGTTGAAACGATAAAAATTACAGCTAGTAACGCATCAGGTACAGAGGGTACATTTGAGTATGAAGGCGTTTTAGCTAGTGGTGCTGTAGCTCGCTATACAGGTACCTATCAAATAAAAGGAGATGATGCTGAACAAGATACTCCTGCGCCATTAGTGGACAGTGATGCTACTTTAGCTGAAGTCATCGAGTTTGCAGATGCAGATACTCGTAGTGCAGAGATACCAGCACCAAGCATTACTGAAGGCGGTACTTTAAGCGTATCTAGTGAAGTGGCCGTCACTGGCGGCGGAACATCAGCATTTAATATCCAGCCGAATTTACCTGATGGTTATGAAGTTCTAGCCTACTTATTTAGCATTCCCGGCACGGAGCTGACCCATCTAGTTTATTTAGGTAATAATGACGAAAACCGTTCAACTGCATTAAGAACAGCAATCAGTGATCTGCCTAAAACATTAACTGAAAAAGCGCTGTCAGTTAAATCATCAAGAACAATCATTGGCCAACCTAGTCAGCATCGTCAGACACTCACAGTCAACCCAATGCGTTTAACTGATAACTACTCAACTGATCTGGTAGTGCAGGCTTATGTACGCCCTGCATCAGAAGATCTAGTTCCTTTTGCTGATTTTTCAGGCTTCTGGGATAACATGGATTTAAGTTCAACTTCTTGGACTGAACCTGCAACAATTAACCTTAATGCGGTAAGCGTTGGTGAAGGCAGTATACAAGTTACATTAACTTGGGATACTGATGCTGATGTTGATCTGCATCTCATTGAGCCATCGGGTAATGACATTTATTGGAATAACAAACGATCGTCTGATAGTGATGGTTATTTAGATGTTGATGATCTAGATGGTTTTGGTCCTGAAAATGTTTACTTTGAAGATGACTATGACGCGGGCACATATCAAGTTAAAGTTCATCATTATAGCGGTACAACACCAACGAACTATACAGTGACAGTTAAAAACGGCAGCTCAGTCAGTAATTATTCGGGTGTATTATCTACCTATGGGGAAGAGGATATCGTAACAAGCTTCACGACTTCAGGTGCTAATACAGGAACTGGCACAGGAACTGATACAGGAAC
>NZ_CEZLMY010000020.1:25812-39602 GCF_983033635.1 Psychromonas sp.
ACAGGAACTGATACAGGAACCGATACAGGAACTGATACAGGAACTGATACAGGAACTGATACAGGAACTGGCACAGGAACTACAGCCGCTTGTGGCGTTAACGTTACATATTCAGGTGTGACAACTTCAATGTGCTTTAATAACTACCCAAATGATGCCTGTCAACTTGTTGAAGAAAGCTACCAAGATATGGGCTACAGCGGCAGTACAACAGTTTACCCGTCATGTCCGTCTAGCTACGGCAGCTGTATTGTTGACATGCAAGGTGGAAGCGGAGATTATTCATCATTAGGTGCAAACTGCGTTTCATATTAACTTTTCAGGGCGGAGTTTAACTCCGCCTCTATTAGCTTTATAAGCGCCTATAAAATATGAGCGGCATGGAGAAGCATCACCACACTCCATTGATAAAAAGGCACGTACAAAACCAATTGTACGTGCCTTTTCTTTATATATTGTTAAAAAACTAGCGCTTTGTTTTTAAGCCAGCGCCTTATACAAGATTGAATAGAAAACAGGGATTATGATTAACGTTAGAATGGTTGCAAAACCCAGCCCCGCCATAACGCAATCGACATATTCATACATAACGGATCTCTTCGATCAACACAATCGTATGTTTAATCAATACCCCCACTAAACTCAACCCGCCAAGGAGAGCCATAAAATCAAAGACACCACCCGTGGCTAACAAACCAGCAATGATACCAATAATGTCCATCGGCACCACCAGCCAAATAATCAATGGTTGACGAATACGATCAAACAGTAAAATAGAGGCGATACTCATTAACACAAAATCAACCAGCCAATGCAGAAAAGATCTCGTTCACACGCCCACGA
This sequence comes from Psychromonas sp., assembly GCF_983033635.1. Classification (NCBI taxonomy): domain Bacteria; kingdom Pseudomonadati; phylum Pseudomonadota; class Gammaproteobacteria; order Alteromonadales; family Psychromonadaceae; genus Psychromonas; species Psychromonas sp. The sequence continues at coordinate 26,656 of NZ_CEZLMY010000020.1, forward strand.
GGAGCCTAAGTGAGGAAAGTTATACAATAAAAAAGGCGCGTACAAAACCAATTGTACGTGCCTTTTCTTTATATAATGTTAAAAAACTAGCGCTTTATTTTTAAGCTAGCACCCTATACTGCGCCTTATACAAAATTGAATATAAAACAGGGATTATGATTAAGGTTAGAATGGTTGCAAAACCCAGTCCCGCCATAATCGCAATCGACATATTCATAAAGAACACATCCGCTAATAGTGGAATCAAGCCTAAAATAGTAGTTGATGCCGCCATTAACACGGGACGCATACGCGCCACGGATGACTCTACAATTGCCTGGAAGAGCTCTTTGCCCTGCTCTTTCTGCAAATCTATCTCTTCAATCAGCACTATCGCGTTTTTGATCAATAACCCCACTAAACTCAAACCACCAAGCAATGCCATAAAGTCAAAGGCTCCGCCCGTAGCGAGCAAACCAGCAGTAATACCAATAATCGCCATCGGCACTACCATCCAGATAATCAGTGGTTGACGAATGCGCCCAAACAGTAAAATAGAGGCGATAATCATTAACACAAAACCACCCGGCAAAGCGGCAAATAGAGGCTCTGAAGCATTAACACCATCTTCATATTCCCCCCCCCACTCCAGCATATAACCTGATGGTAACGGCATCGCTTCAATTTGCGTCCGTAAACGATTAAACAGCGGTGATGCTAACGGACCAATCGGGTTAGCCGATGCAATAATAGTATGAGCGCGGTTTCGATTGCGGATAATATTATTCTCCCAAATCGTTTCAATGTCAGTTATCACTTGCCCTGCCGGAATCGAGCGATCCAGTACCGGGCTATATACCTGAATATCCTGCAATTTAGCCACATCATCCCGTTCATTTTCAGGTGCGCGCAGTACAATATCTAATAAACGGTTACCGTCACGATAAGTACCAACACTACCGCCCACCGATGAGCGTTTAAGTGCGTCGGTTAACTCTGCTCGGGTAATACCAAGCTGTCTGCCAACTTGCTCGTTAAAAATAGGACGGATAACTTTCACCGGCTGACGCCAGTCATCACGAATATCACGCGCTTCACTATCAGCAAACATAATGGCTTGTGCTTGCTCGGAGAGCTCACGTAATATCTTTGGATCAGGACCTGAGAAACGCGCTTCAATTTTAGAATCACGCCCCGGGCCGATACGCAGATTTTTTACTTTAGGCTCGGTATTAGGCAGCTCAACACGCATAAATTCGGCAACTTTTGCCTGCAGTGCTGCAATCTGCTTCCTATCTTCAACTTTGACGATGATTTGCGCATAGGCGTTGGTAGAGGATTCCGGTGTGTACACTAAGGTAAAGCGCATCGCGCCGCCACCGACCATAGTCGTGGTAGAAACCACTTCCTGCTGCTCTGATAAAAACTTTTCAACCTTCAGCGCATCATCACGGGTAGCACGAATATCTGTACCTTCCACTTCCCAAATATCCACAAAAAACATCGGCGTATTAGAATCGGGGAAAAAGCCCTGCTTAACATAACCAAAACCGATAATCGCAGAGATAAACAAAGCAACCACCAGCGAAACAGTCACCCAGCGGAAACGCAATGCGACTAACAGTAATTTTTTATAACTCTGAAATAACATACCGGCATAAGGATCACTCTCCTCCTGCCCTTCTACTTTTTTATCCGCCTTAATAAACATGGCGCAGAGTAAAGGCGTGGTTGTCACTGCAGTTATCCAAGAGAGACTTAAAGATATCAAGATAACCCAGAACAGACTGCCCGCAAACTCCCCTACCGCACTCACTGAAAATCCGATACCGGAGAAGGCAAGAATACCAATAATGGTACCACCCAATAATGCCCAGATAGTCTGACCAACAGCTTCACCAGCAGCTTTAACCGCATTCATACCGCCTTTAATGCGCACCAGCATGCCTTCCGCGACCACAATGGCATTATCTACCAGCATCCCCAAGGCGATAATCAAGGCGCCTAACGAGATACGTTGCAACTCCATACCGGCCATTTCCATAATCCACAGCGTACCTGCAACGGTAATCAGTAATACTGCACCAATAATTAACCCTACGCGCACTCCCATAAAAAACAGTAACACCACAACCACAATTACCAATGCCTGAATCACACTGATAATAAAGCCGTTAACCGAATTATCGACCTCTGTTGGCTGATCATAAATCGCCTCAATCTGCATACCTAGAGGGGTGACGGGCAGTAACTCCTGAAAACGTTGCTGCAGACGCTCGCCAACAGCTACTACATTAGTACCGGACTGCATAGAAACGCCTAACGTCAGTGCCGGTTTACCATTGCGGTAATAGAGCATCTTCGGCTCTTCATAATAGCGGCGCTCAATGGTGGCGATATCTTTTAAACGCACCAGCTGCTTACCGGTGCCTGCAATCAACACCTCTCCGATAGCCGTTACTGAATTAAATTCACCGGTGGGATGAATGCGGATATAGTCACTTTCAACGCGAATTTTACCCGCCTCCGAAGCGACATTTTGTGACTGCAGCACATTGGCTATCACTTGGGGATTAATGCCTAATTCCGCTATTTTAGAGCGGGACAAAAAGATATTAACTTGCTCAGCCTGCTCGCCACCAATAACAACCTTACGCACCCCATCAACCAGTACCAGCTGCTTTTTCAGCAGATCGGCAAAATCTTTAAGATCCCGATAGGTATACCCATCACCCGACAATGAAAGAAACAGCCCGTAAACATCGGCAAAATCATCATAAACAATGGTCGGCATTGCACCCGGTGGTAATTTACTCTGCATATCGGTTATTTTACGACGCACCTCATCATAGATACCCGGCATATCAGCTAATTTATATTTATCCTTAAACTCTATGGTCACCTCGGAATAGCCGGGGCGGTTGACCGTCATTTTCAGATCTTTTAACTGCTCTAACTGCTGCAAAGCATCTTCAACATGAAAGGTTACTTCCGACTCCACTTCACCTGCGGTTGCACCTGGATAGAGGGTGATCACTTTCGCTTCTTTAATGGTAAATGCGGGATCTTCTAATTTACCAATTTTATCGTAGGCGGTAATGCCACCACCGATTAAAATGATCACCACCAACCAGGTAACCACCTTATTTACCACTGAGTATTCTGCAATATTCATCTGTTTCTGCCTCTGCTGGCTAATTTTAATTGGGTGCTTATTTATGGTGCAGTTGCGGGATCTGCTTGCTCAACCTCTTTCATCAAGCTCACTTTGTCACCTTCACGCATAAAGGAGATGCCCGCTATCACCACGCGATCTCCGATCTCAACACCGTCAGTAACTTTTATATTACTGCCCTCCATGCTGCCCACCTTAACCACTTTAGCTTGCAGTGTGCTTAACTCGGGATCAACAACAAAAACAGTAGGCTTCATATCTGAAGCACCTTTTACTGCAGTGGTAGGCAAAAGGATGTACTCACTGATTAATGCAGATTTCAGTTCGATTTGCACATTCGCGGTCATGCCGGGTAATAACATCAACTGTTCAGGTTGGTCCATCACAAAAGTAGCTTCAAACGTTTGCGTCTGTTGATCCGCTTTCGTTGCAATCTCTTTTAACGTTAGTGGAAAGCGTTGCCCAGATGAATCGGCAAACGAGGCAAACGCCTTGAGCTTGTCTTTTGACTCTCTGCCCAGACGCATTATTCCCTCAGGCACTGCAATTTTAACTTCAACTTGAGAGACATCACTGAGATTAAAAACCTCCTGTTTTGCCTGCACCTCTTCAAAATTATCAATATAACGTTTAGCAATAACACCAGCAAATGAGGCAACTAGCTTAGTGTATTTCAGATCTTGTTGTGCCTGGTTGAGATTGGATTTTGCGGTGCTAAAATCAGCTTCTAATTTGTCAAACTGAGTACGGGAGATATAACCATCATCGATCAGCTCTTTACCCCGCGTATAATCCGCCTTAGCCTTGTTGTAACTTGCTTTACGTTTATTTAAGATGATTTGATAATCAGTGGGATCAAGTTCAGCAAGCAAGTCGCCTTTTTCAACACTCTGCCCCTCTTTTACGTGGATTTTCATCAGTTTACCCGACACTCGAAATGAAACTTGTGCGCGCTGCACCGCGTCCACCCGCCCGGGGAAATTACGGTCACTGCCAAGCTGTTCATCATGGATAAGTACGGTTTTAACCGGCCTGATAACAGGCGCTTTAACAACTTCTTTCTCTTTACCACAGCCCCATAGAGTAGTGGTGGCCAACGTGAGTAACGCTATTTTATAAACTAAACAGTTCATCAGATGCTCCATTGTTAAAAATTTGTAATATTTATCAAGAATAGACTGTATTACCCTGATAAAGAAGTTATTTCTAAAAAATAAAAAATTTAAATCAGCTAAAAGTGCCACTGCAGATAAACAGTATTGTAGTTACTGCCGCCTTTAATTCGGCCGAACATTGAACTGCTTTCAAAAATAGCTGAACGGTGGTGAATGGAGTAACCTAACCACAGTTTGTCTAATGAGTTGCTGCGAAAAACATCGCCAAGATTTAGATCTAAAGAAAAATCTAAATAATTAAGCAGATTACTGCCGTTATAACCTTTTTCGTCCATCTCACTTTGTTCTATATAAGTAAGACTGGAAACATACGACAAACCTTCAGCAAAACCAAAACGCCAGCGTGCCGGCCAAGTAAAAGTATAATAGGCTTTGATCGCCAGTACATATTCAGTGATTGGATCTTGAACTTCAGACTCTAAATGGTAAGCAAACCCTGGTGTTAAAAATAGCTCAATCGGCAGGCTAAACAAACTTTCAGTTAACGGCATACCATAAAAGAGTGATGTTAGACGGTTATTGTATGGATCTTTTTCAGTATCACCGTGGATGATATCGCCAATATTTGAAGGCGTAGCCCAACCAAAGGCCCAGCGAATATAATGGTTATCAGGTAAGGTTAGCGGTTGTGGATTTTTTTTATCGTTAAAGAAACCAACCCCTAAGTAATATTCGCCCTGTGTTGGTGAGTCAATTAACGGACTATGGTAGGTGTTACTGCCCAAACGGGTTAACTTAGCTTCCCCCAGTAAATATAGATTGCTGTACAGATGGTAGCGTAGCTCTGCGCCCACTTTAAGATCATAGTCACTGCCGATATCATCGACACCTAAGCCATAATAAATATTATTAAATTCGCTACTTTTATAACGAAAGGTACTGGTCAGATCAATATCAAAATCTTTATAATCAATCGCATAACGTAAATTCAGATTGCCATAACTGTGCCCGTCAGAATCACTCATCAACTCAAGCTGCAGTGGAAAATTGGCTTTAAAGAGATATTCAAATTGCAGGCCAAGATCAATATTTGTGCCTTGAAACTGGTTTTGGTATTCGACAGGAATATCGAAATAACGATAACGCCCTAACACACTTAGATTATAATTCTGTTGTTGAAAAAAACGCAGGCCACCATACTCACCCCTTAAAAAAAGATGATCTCCCTCATAATACATTTTAGGAACAAAATCGTTGACCGTTTGTTCGGAAGTGGCAAAAGGAATATGCGCACTGCGAACCCCCACAGCAATCCCCCATTCATAAACAGGTAGCGGCTCAGGGGATTCATCCAGAAAAAGGGTAGTATCAAGCGTCTGTTCTTTTGCTGGTAAGACACAAGAAAAAAACAGCAGAAGTAGTAACAGGTTTCTCATCTAAGACCCTTTTAACAATTAGTATGCCTTACAAGTGGTTTGGTTATAAAGATAGCACTATAGAGTGACTCTGATATTCGAATAATCAAAACAACGTGTATAAAACTGCAATGGTAATTCCATTTTGTTATAAAAAATTCATTTCTATTATTACCTTGTAATATCAACTGCGCGTAATATTAATGCCATCTTTATGTAATAGTGGAAAATAGCGTCATGGCACTAAACAATCTCTCGGCTTTAACCTCGCCTTTATCTGAGTTGCAGCTATCTCAACTGCAGCAAGCAATGACAGGTTTAACCCCAGTTCAAACAGCGTGGGTCAGCGGTTATTTAGCAGGCCTAAGCCAACAACCCGTTGCAGCACAAACAGCAGTGAGCTCAGGCCAAAGTCTGACCATTTTATTCGCTTCACAAACAGGTAACAGCAAAGGTGTTGCGCAGCAGCTAGCAGAGCAAGCAACCGCTAAGGGGATAGCTAATACCTTAGTTTCAATGGCTGATTACAAAGTTAAGAGCATCAAAGATGAAAGCCATCTAATTATCGTTGCCAGTACCAATGGCGACGGCGATCCGCCTGATGATGCAATCGACCTGCATCAGTTCTTGGCAACTAAAAAAGCACCTAAATTAGATAATCTTAAATTTGCTGTTTTAGGCTTAGGTGATTCAAGTTATGAATTCTTCTGTCAAACAGGCAAAGACTTTGAACAACGCATTAGTGCATTGGGCGCAACCGCAATTGTTGAGCGTTTAGATGCGGATGTTGATTATGAGCAGGTAACGCAGGCCTGGTTTGATCAGGCACTGGCGAAAGTTAAACAAACACTGGAAAAAGGTGGCACTGTAGCGGCTCCTGTTGCTCTGTCAGCAGGCGCAGCGGCTGCTAACAAATACGATAAGCATAATCCGTTCAGTGCAAGTTTATTAGTAAGCCAAAAAATCACCGGAGACAAATCAGCAAAAGATGTCTCTCATATAGAAATTGATTTAGAAGGTTCAGATCTGCACTACACGGCTGGAGATGCATTGGGTGTATGGTTTAAAAACGATGAGATTTTAGTTGAGCAGTTAATCGCCAAGCTTGGCCTTGATGCTGAAAAACAAGTGATGGTTGAAGATAGAAACGTAACACTTAAAAAAGCATTAACGGAAGATTATGAATTAACAGGTACACACCCGGCATTTATCGAAGGTTATGCAAAGCTAACCAATAATGCTGAGTTATTAAAACTAGCGATCGATAAAAATGCATTGCGTGATTTCGCGAATAATCATCAGATTATTGATGTAGTAGCAGAGCAAGGCAATGAAGCGATCACTGCCGAGAACTTTGTCGCGTTATTGCGCCATATAAGCCCGCGTTTATATTCAATTGCTTCAAGCCAAACAGAAGTAGATGCAGAAGTTCACTTAACAGTGGGCGCAGTAAGCTTTAAAAATGCAGACGGTGAAACACGACACGGTGCAGCTTCCACTTTCTTATCTCATCGTTTAGAGGAGGGTGATCAAGTTAAAGTGTTTATCGAAGATAACCATAACTTCCGTTTACCAACTAATCCGGACACTGCAGTTATTATGGTTGGTCCAGGTACTGGTATTGCGCCTTTCCGTGCCTTTATGCAGGAGCGTGATGCGACAGATGCAACGGGTAAAAACTGGTTACTGTTTGGCGACCAGACCTTTAATGAAGATTTCTTATACCAAACTGAATGGCAGGCACACCTGAAATCAGGTTTATTAAACAAGCTGGATTTAGCTTTCTCACGCGACCAGGCAGAGAAAATATATGTGCAGGATCGCCTGAGAGAAAATGCAGCCGATATTTACCAGTGGTTACAAGATGGTGCGCACTTCTATGTATGCGGTGATGCTAACCGCATGGCTAAAGATGTGCAGCAGGCATTAATCGACATTATCAGCGAACAAGGCAATAAAAGCTTAGATGACGCTGAACAATATTTAACAGAATTACGTAAAGCAAAACGTTACCAGAGGGATGTTTACTAATGAGCCAGAAATTACACGATAACGAACGCATTAAAATTGAAAGTAACTTTCTTCGAGGTAAATTAGTTGAAGGTCTTAATGACAATACAACCGGTTCATTTCCACCTGACGAAGTTCAGTTAGTGAAATTTCACGGTTTATATCAACAAGATGATCGTGACCGTCGCAGCGAGCGTAAAAAACAGAAGTTAGAGCCTTTATACTCATTTTTATTACGTGCCCGTCTACCGGGCGGTGTAGTAACACCAGAGCAATGGTTAGAGATTGACCGTATCGCATCCGAGTTAACCGATGCGGGCAGTATTCGCATTACCACGCGTCAAACTTTCCAATACCACGGTATCTTTAAGCGTAACCTTAAGTCTGTATTCCAAGAGCTTAAGTTTAAAGCTGATATTGATTCTATTTTCACGGCAGGTGACGTAAACCGTAATACGATTTGTACATCAAACCCGGAGCAATCTGAGTTGCATACGCAAGTGTATGAACTTTCTAAAAAAATCAGTGAACACTTTTTACCGAAAAGTAACGCCTATGCGGAAATTTGGTTAGATGGCGAAAAAGTATTAGATACGGAAGAAGAGCCGATTTACCACAATATATTCTTACCGCGTAAGTTTAAAATTGCGGTGGCATTACCGCCATACAATGACGTAGATATTCACGCTAATGATCTGAACTTCATTGCCATCATTGAAGGTAAGGGTGAAGATAGTAAAATCATCGGTTACAACGTTGTCGTAGGTGCGGGTCTAGGTATGACTCACGGTGATAAAACCACCTTCCCTCGTTTAGGTGATGACTTTGGTTTTATTCCTGCAGATAAAGTAATGGAGGTTGCAGAAGCTGTGGTAACCACTCAACGAGATCTGGGTGGCCGTGTCAGTCGTTCTCATGCCCGTACTAAATACACATTAGAAACACACGGTGTTGAAACTTTTAAAAATGAAGTTGAGAAACGTTCAGGTGTGATATTTGCGGAGCCTGGTGCTTACGAATTTACAGAGCGCGGCGACCGTATCGGTTGGGTTAAAGGTATTGATAACAGATGGCACCTAACGGTATTTATTGAAAATGGCCGTATTCTTGATTTTGATGGTAAACCACTTAAATCAGGTTTAGTGAAAATTGCTAAAGTACACCAAGGTACTTTCCGCATGACAGCAAACCAAAACTTAATTATTGCCAGTGTACCTGAAGCTGAGAAAGACAATATTGAAGCCTTAGCTCGTGAATGTGGTTTGATTGATGATGGTACAACTGATCAACGTAAATACTCAATGGCTTGTGTTGCACTGCCGACCTGTCCGTTAGCGATGGCAGAAGCTGAGCGTTATCTGCCGGGGTTGACCGATGACGTTGAAGCTTTATTAGCGAAACATGGCATTGCTAAAGATAAAATTATCTTACGTATCACTGGTTGTCCAAATGGTTGCGGCCGTTCAATGCTGGCTGAAATAGGTTTAATCGGTAAAGCACCTGGTCGTTATAACCTGTACTTAGGGGGCAATACAAACGGCACTCGTTTACCTAAAATGTACCAGGAGAACATAGATGAAGCCACTATTGTGGAAACATTAGATAACTTAATCGGCCGCTGGGCGATTGAACGTAACCAAGATGAATGTTTTGGTGATTTTACAATCCGCGCCGGTATTGTGCCAGAAGTGATTATTGCTTCTAAGGATTTTCATGACTAAACAACTGGATCTTGAACAGCTATTAACCTTAGATAAAGCACAGCAAAAACAAGCTTTAGCAGAAGTTAATAGCCTGCTTGAAAAGAAAACGGCAAAACAACGTGTGCAGTGGGCAATTGAAAATCTGGAAAGTGAATTTGTTTTATCTTCAAGTTTTGGTATTCAAGCTGCGGTATGTTTACATCTGATTACGCAGGTAAAAGCAGATACGCCCATTATCTTAACGGATACTGGTTATCTGTTTCCTGAAACCTATCAGTTTATTGATGATTTGACGGGGCAGCTTAATTTAAACCTTAAAATTTATAGTGCTCAGCATAGCAGTGCATGGCAAGAAGCTCGTTACGGTAAATTATGGGATCAAGGAGTTGACGGTTTAAAGCAGTACAACTTAATCAATAAAGTTGAACCAATGAAACGCGCGCTTAAAGAGTTAAACGCAAAAACCTGGTTCTCGGGTTTGCGTCGCTCGCAAGCATCAAGTCGTGGTGAGTTACCTGTATTAAGCATCCAAAACGGCTGCTTTAAGTTTTTGCCGATTATAGATTGGAGTAATAAAGAGGTTTTTTATTACCTCAAAGACAATGGCCTTGAATACCACCCTCTTTGGGAGCAAGGTTACGTTTCAGTGGGCGATGTGCAAACATCTCGTCCGCTTGAAGCCGGCATGAGCGAAGAAGAAACTCGTTTCTTTGGCCTCAAACGAGAATGTGGTTTACATGAAGATGATGCAGAAGAGCAAGGCAGCGGTATTTAAACGCTCCTTGTAAATTCGATATCCAGAAAAAAGAGCCTTCGTTTTACGAGGGCTTTTTTATTTGCAGAAAATGAATGATACTGGTTAAGAATTATCAGCCATTGCCGATAAATATTAATAGAACCCAATCAAAGGTATGGACGCCATGAAGCAGTCGTTTTTTTTATTATTGTTATTTACATTTTCTCAATACGCTAATGCATCCTATTCTGATTATGAAGTGGTACAACTTTATTCCCAGGATGAACTCAACAAATTAGTCAATCTTAATCAACATCTACAGCGCGTAAAAGCCGATGAGTGCCAATTAGTGGAAGACATTAAAGCGCATGCACTGAAAATCAAAGAGCCTGCATACACCTATTTATGGGGCGATATGCTCGCTTGGGGGGTTTGTGTTGAGCGTAATGCCAGACTTGGAATGTATTACATCAAATTATCAGCCAAACAGGGGTTATTACCTGCGATTGAACAATTAGGCCGCTACTATGAAAAAGGGATTTTAGTTGAAAGCAATAAAGAGCGTGCAATTATCTATTACCGGGAAGCGGCCCTGCAAGGCTTTTTAAATGCACAGCTAAATTATGTGCGTCTGTTAATTGCTGGTTACGGAAGCCCCGTTGATTATGAAGATGCGTACCACGTTTTATTTCTTAGCATTATAGATGATCAAAAAATCAAACAAAAAGTGCAACAGCTGCTTTCTCAATTAGCAGAGAAAATGCCAGAGCATGTTGTAGCACGCGCACGTAAAGAGGTAATTTAATCCCTTTACATAGAAATTCTTTCTAAATACAAAAACAAACTGCAATCCAACCCAACACAAAGCGTGACACAGGTCACGCTTTCAAATGTTAAATCCAGCGAACTTTATCCAAGTTCTGTTGCCGCCTTTACGGCAACAGAACTGTTGTTTATCTATTCTTTATGGCAAATCAGCCAACTTCTATAAATCCAATATCGAGCACAAGTCATTGCCTTTAACTGCAGGAGCCGCTTATACAAAACAACGGGCTTTCAAGCTAAAGCAAACTGCAACTGTATATCTTTGATTAATTAAATATATCCCCATATCAACGAACGTTTTTCCGACAATACAATGGCCTTGATTACTTACAATAAATATTATAATTTTGACATATACCGGTATAGAACTTACCGGTGGATGCTTGATTAATACTCTTCCTAATAGAAGAGCTTCATGGAATTGAAACATCAATTAACAGCACCTCGCTAACATGGAGTAAGTGAAATTTATTAATAGGAATTTCTAATCTTTATTAAACAAGGCACTAAAACTATGAAAAAAATAACTCTATCACTCGCTTGTTCTTCTCTTCTTCTTACCCCACTTGCATTTGCAGAGTCTGACGCAGGTTCTATTGAAAATGAAGCAACAGGCTCTTCTTATGTAACTGGTAATGTACAGATGCATGACCGTAAAGATTTTAACGGCTCTGATGTTACCTCTACGATTGAAGCCGGCCATACATTTACAACTGGTACTACACTTCTTGTCGAGTTTGATGGAATTCAGCTTGGAAGCACTGATTATGGAACGGACGGGGCAGACTCAAGCGCTTCTGCTTACACGACACTGGGTATTGAACAGGCATTTAATTTATCAGATAACCTATGGGTTGCGGCTGGTTACCATCACTTGTTGCATGACGGAGAAGCTTTCCAATATCGCCCATTAGTTAAAATAGGTTATAACTTTGATAATGGTATTTCTATCTCTAACCGTACTCGTATGCAGATTGCGGAAGAAGATACTGGCAGCACTACAAACGACCAGGTACGTTTTGACAACAATATCGCGTACACATTTTCTGATGTTCCTGTAGCGGTTAAATATAACAACGTTTATTACATTAATGATTCATCTGCAAAAGACAACTCAATGGAGCATGAGTTCCGTGCAACATGGGCTCGTAATGGCGTTCAACCGTATGTAGAGTACCGTAACCAGGAAGACGCAGCAAAAACCAACCCGGGTCACGATAACAACGTATTCGTATTAGGTGCTTCTTACAGCTTCTAATAATTAGTTAAGCAACTGTATAAGCTAGTTAACTGACAATTAACAAACCTCAAATATGAAAATATTCGGGGTTTTTTTATGCCTGGCCCGCAACAGTTATATTAGCGTTTATGCATATAATAACTTACATTAGCTTTTACGATGACAATATATCGAATGCTCCGTTTATAGGCCTCTAGTTCGTCTATAACAACAAAACCACTACATCCCACTATTTTGAACAGAAGCTGTCAGAGTCAATTTATGGCGCTTTCAGAATAACTGAATTCTTCTTTATTATTAATCACACCGAAAGAGCATTAAGATTATCAGCAGGTAATAGCGATGCCGACTGTACGGAAGTAATAATTGTGTTGAGAATGCGCTTTTGGTAAATACAGGTATAAAAAGAGATCCTAAGCGAGCGATTTCACCACTAGTTTCCACGCTCTGAGTGGGAATTCAGACCGGTAGCAGTGGCATAAAACATAAAACTATGCGTTACCACGCAGAGCATGGGAACGAGGTAATTATTACTCGATGATTTACGCTCCAACACCAGCACCTACCTTGTTTACTGGCATAGCGCCACCTTCACGGATAAAGCCGATAGCTCGAAAGCTGATAGCCGACAACTTCTATCCTTGTGGCCTTTGAGCCTTCCCGGCTTTTAACTTTTCCATTTCCTGCAGGCATAAAAAAAGAGAGCCTAAGCTCTCTTTTTTGCGTTGTTCAATCTAAGAGTAATTATT
>NZ_CEZLMY010000021.1:0-20431 GCF_983033635.1 Psychromonas sp.
GCCTGTAAAATCAACCTGAGACCATATTATTAAGTTGTAAAAGGCCTGTAAAATCAATCTGAGACCATATTATTAAGTTATAAAAGGCCTGTAAAATCAACCTGAGACCATATTATTAAGCTGCAAAAGGCCTGTAAAATCAACCTGATACCATATTGTTAAGTTGTAAAATTGGCTGCAAAATTGCCGACACGATAAATAAAACCACCCCCGCCATTGAAATCACTAAAGCAGGTTCAAAAATACCCAAAGCGATAGTAACTTGCGCTGAAAATTGTTTGTCTTGATTATCCGCAGACCGTTCCAGCATATTGCCAAGCTCACCACTACGTTCACCACTGGCTATCATATGTAACATCATAGGAGGAAATAGTTTAGTGCTCTTTAAGGCTCGTCCGAGGCTTGCACCTTCGCGAACCCGCTCTGTGGCTTCCCCTACCTGCTGGCGAATATAAAGGTTACTCAGTACCTGCCCGGCAATGGACATAGCCTCCAATAGCGGCACGGCACTGCTGTTTAAAATACTTAATGTACGCGCAAAACGGGCTGTATTTAACTCATTAGCAACACGCCCGATCACCGGCAGTTTAAGTAACTGTTGATCAAACTTTAACTGCTTCTCCTCCTTTTTTAAGATCTGCTTACTAAAGAACAGGAAGGCAACAACAAACAGTACAAAATACAAACCGTAAGCACTTAAAGCGTCACTGGCAGCAATTAAAAATTGTGTTGAACCGGGCAGATCTGCGCCCATATGTTCAAACTGCCCCACCACCTGAGGCACAACAGAAGTTAGCAAAATAGCCACAACAGAGATCGCCACTAAGGTTAATACAATTGGATAGATCATCGCCTGCATCATTTTGCTTTTCATTTCTTGACGTTGCTCTGCATAATCGGCAAGCCTGTCTAATACTTTATCAAGATGCCCCGACTTTTCGCCTGCGGCCACCATAGCACAGAATAGATTATCAAAAATAAGCGGAAAACCACGCATACTATCAGCAAGACTATGCCCTTCAATCACGCCACCGCGCACAGAAACAATCATCGCTTTAATTTTTGGTTTGTCACACTGCTCAGCAACCGCGTGTAAACACTCTTCAATCGGAATAGCAGCTGCGACTAATGTTGATAATTGACGGGTTATTAATGCTAAATCAGCCGTTTTTATTTTACTGCTGAATAAACTGGCACCACTTTTAGATGTTTTACTGGCAACCGCTTCCACCTCAACAGGTGTTAAGCCGGAGCTGCGTAATTGTTGGCGTAGCAGACGTGCGGAATCGGCTTCTAATGTGCCTTTTTGCTGTTTTCCTCGTGCATCGATTGCTTTATAAAAAAACGTAGCCACACTAATCCTCTCTCGTTACGCGCAAGATCTCTTCCAGTGTAGTTTCTCCAGCGAGCACTTTTGCTAAACCATCATCTCGAATACTTGGCGTATGCTGACGAATCTCTTTTTCAACGGCCTGCTCACCCGCACCTGTATGGATCAATTCACGTACAATTTCATCCACCACCAGTAACTCATGGATCCCCGTCCGCCCTTTGTAACCCGTTTGGTTACAATGTTCACAGCCTACGGCACGATAAATAATCGCTTTAGCATGACTTTCCAAACCTAATATTTGATTTTCTTTTTCAGTGCTGGCATGCGGCGCTTTGCAGCTTGGACACAAACGGCGCACTAAGCGCTGCGCCAATACACCTAGTAAACTCGAAGACAATAAGAAAGGTTCAACCCCCATATCACGCAGACGCGTGACCGCACCAACGGCGCTATTGGTATGCAACGTCGAAAATACTAAGTGACCGGTTAAACTCGCCTGCACAGCGATTTCGGCAGTTTCCAAATCACGAATTTCACCAATCATCACTACATCGGGATCCTGACGCAATATTGCCCGTAAACCACGCGCAAAAGTCATATCAACTTTACTGTTTACTTGGGTTTGACCAATACCGTCAATCGCATACTCAATAGGATCTTCAACCGTAAGAATATTACAGTCTTTGGAGTTTATCTCTAATAACCCCGCATAGAGCGTGGTACTTTTACCCGAACCTGTCGGGCCGGTAACCAGAACAATGCCATGCGGTTTGTGGATAAGATCGCGCAACAAGCCATGGTTTTGCTCAGTCATCCCCAGTGTTGCAAGATCGAGTTTAATAGCGTTTTTATCTAACAAACGTAAAACAACACGCTCACCATGGCTAGCCGGCATGGTGGAAACACGCACATCAACCGCACGGCCACCAATACGCAGCGAAATACGACCATCTTGCGGAATACGTTTTTCGGCGATATCAAGTTTCGCCATTACTTTAATACGTGATACCAATAAAGCAGCCAACTTACGCTGAGGTTTTAAAATCTCACGCAGCACGCCATCGACACGGAAACGAATAATCAATGAATTTTCAAAGGTTTCGATATGAATATCAGATGCTTCTTCTTTAATGGCTTCGCCTAACATAGCATTGATAAGTTTGATAATCGGCGCATCGTCTTCAGTTTCTAACAGATCTTCATCATCTGGCAACTCCTCTGCAAGGGTAAAGAAATCATCGCTGCCAATATCTTCCATCAATTGTTGTGCTTCAGAAGATGAAGACTGATAAGCCAGTGCAACCAGCTCCTCAAAACGTTCATTATCGACCAGCTTTAAGCTAAAAGAGTGGCCAATCACGCGGCGCACTTCCAATAACAGCTCAGGAGCGGGCTTCTGCTTATAACAAAGTTCAGTGGACTGGCCGTCAAAGCCGATAACTAATTCATGTTTTTTAGAAAAAGGAAAAGGCAGTTGACCGCGAGGTGTTACCTCTGCGATCTCCTCTTCATAAACAGGAACTGTTTGTTCAAGCAGGCTCATTACAGCGCTTCCTGTTGCGAATTATCTTTTGTTACTTTCTGTCGCCCTTCCGGAAAAGCAAAATCATCTGGATTAATTTCATGACTTTCGCCCCATGCAGGTAATATCGGAGCATCAGTATTCGGCATTAAATTAATGCCGTCTTCTCTTTGCAATTTTTGTATTTCGCGAATCAGACTGTATTTGCGCGTACTCAAATTACTCATCGTCTTATCGTCACGGATAATAGTTGCACGGATAAAAACCATTAAATTACGTTTTTCAGTGCTGCTTTTGGTTGATTTAAAGAGATGGCCTAACCATGGAATATCGCCTAACAACGGCACTTTATCCACACTCTCAGTTACTTTTTCATCAATCAGACCACCAATCACCACAGTATCACCGGATTTTGCTAAAACCGTTGTTTTAACTGCACGCGTTGAAAATACAACATCAACAGTATCGGTTGAATCTTTAATTGAAGAGACTTCTTGTTCAATCACCATCTGTACCGCATCGCCTTCATTGATTTGCGGTGTTACTTTTAGTTTAATGCCGATATCTTTACGCTCAATGGTTTGGAACGGATTAGAATTCGTTGAACTGGCTGTCGAACCAGTTAAAACCGGCACTTCATCACCAACAATAAAACTCGCTTCTTGGTTATCAAGGGTGGTAATGCTCGGTGTTGCCAGAATATTTGAACTGGTTGTGCTACTAATTGCTTGTAATACCACTCCCCAGTCATTGCCCGCAAAACCGACAATACCGCCAGCAACTTTAGCAATGGCACTAGCCGCACCTGTTAAGTCATCACCGTCATCAGAATTTTTGACTTCATAAGCAGCGCCAACTATTTCACCAGTGGTCACACCATTACCATGGAACTGTGTACCACCATAAGGAGTCCCCCACTGCGTACTTAAATTAATGCCATCGCCTTCTGAAACCTCAACAACAATCGCTTCAATTAATACCTGTGCACGACGAATATCAAGCTGACGAATGATACTGCTCAGCGATGACATTAATGCAGGTTGCGCAGAAACAACAATCGCGTTAGTGCCTTCATGCGCTTCAATACTCAACGTTGATTGAGTCGATTTTGAACTACTTTTACCCCCTTTTTCAATGCTTTTACTGACCCCTTTTAATACACTGACCACCTCTTTCGCTTTGGCGTATTTCAGGTAAAAAACGCGGGTATTACCATTATTTTTCAGTTCATCATCCAGTGATTTAACTAACTTAACAATACGCGCGCGGGTTTTTGGCTCACCACTGATAATTAATGAGTTAGTACGTTCATCGGCAACTAAACGCGGTTTTAAAATGCTTGGTGTGGTGTTTTTTGAACCTGCAGCGGGTTTTTGAATGGCATTCAGAATTTTAACCATCTCTATTGCACTGGCATATTTAAGCTTAACAATATCAACTTCCTGGTCGCCGGCTTTATCAACACGGTGGATAATTTGTACCAGACGATTTACAACAGAAGCTCGACCTGTGATCATAATTACGTTGGAGGGATCATAATGAACAACATTACCGCCACCCGCATTATCATTTAGCTGACGTAGTAAAGGGGCTAATTCTCGTACGGAAACATTAGTAACGGGCACAACACGTGTAACCATCTCATCGCCAGAGAACTGTAAACCATCATCAACCACGGGTATCGATGACACTTTGGCATCTTTGGCTTTGATAACTTTGATAATACCACTGTCCATTTCGACAATTGCAAAACCGTAAACTTCTAATACATTCAAGAAAAACTGGTAATACTGCTTTTCATTTAAGAGATCATAACTGCGGACGTTAATATTCCCCCGCACGGCAGGATCCAGGATAACTGTTTTATTTAAGTTTTTACCAACAATATTGATAAATTCATTAATATCCGCATTTTTGAAACTCGCAGAGTATTCCGTTGCAAATACAGGCCCAGTACTTGCGCCATTAAGCACTAAAGCAAACAAACTTAGGCTTAATAATTTGCCCAGCTTGTTTTTCATCCCTAAAAATATCATCTTAACTAAAACTCCAAATCTATGCTTTTTATTATGGATTGACTATTTGTTATAATTTTTCTGAAATAGTTCAACCTAATTCTTTTTCGGCTAATTACGGAATACTGAAATACAGTTCGTGTAACTGTCCGTCTCGTTCAACCGTTAAACTCATATCGGTCATCGTGGGAAATTCTTTCATTAACGTAAACGCCTGCTGCGTATCCGTTAAATCAATACCATTTAACTCAATGGCAAGATCACCATTTTTCAATCCGGCCTGATCAAATAAGCTGCGCTCTTTACCCGGTTTGATGCGGTAACCTTTCACCTCCCCGTCCTCACGAACAGGTGAAATACGAATATAATCGGTTAACTTACCAGGATTTTTCAACAGCTCTTTTCGATCTAAATTAACCGTTTTCACCTGATTCTTCTTAACTTTTTTACTGCTAGAAACTCGAGCTTTAGACTCATGGGTGTCCCGCTGCCTATCCACTGTTTCAACACCATCTAGCATCAAAGTTTGAAGCTCACCATTTACATCGAGAATAATACGATCTTCATATATTTCTGAAACACTCGCATTAGTCCCCTCAATCTTTGATTCAATAAAGTAACTGTCCTGTTTACTTTTATAAGAGATAATCGCACTGGAAAATAACGGATCAGTAGCGGCTACAACCCCAACCAAAGTTAAATTCAATTTTGTTTTTGGCACTTCATTTACAGTCGCGGCTTTTTTCACTACTTTTTTAGGTTTTATCTGTTCACCAAAAAGGTGTTGCTGCTGTAATTTTTGGGTATCGATTTTATTATCGTGCTGTAGCGTTTTTACTTTTGGGACAACCCATTTATATTTCGATTCTTGCTCTGGTAACAAAGCCCAAGTAAGTAAAGCAAGCTGGTACGCTAATAACCCACTCACCACAACCAACACTACCCCGGAAATTTTTTGTAAAAAAATTGATAATGGCACAAATACACCCTGCTTAATTTCTAATTCTGAGCATCTAACACACTGTAAAAAATAGTGGCAAGTAATCCGTCATGCTACATCAGCCCCACATTCTCAACAAGCATATAGCTTCAATAATGCGGGATATACCCAAACTAATTATAAATTTGTGGGTATTTTCATAAATGAGTCAGAAAAAAAACAATAGCAATTTGTTATACTGGTAATTCACAATTAGAGAAGAGTAATACCAATTTGACTAAATTCTTTCTCACTCAGCTGGAGTTCAAAGCGTGTTAGACAAGGCTGATGATTGAGAGAATAGTTATTCTATTGTGATATCATCTAACGCAGTATAAAACGCTTTGAAACCAGCCCTTCGGGAGACGCTGTACTATTCCATTTCGTTGTTGCATAAATTTAAAAGGGAATAACCATTCCAAACCGATGCGCCTAGAACTGAAACAGCACAGCGACTCTGAGTGGGAACTTAATTAATCAATTTGGTATACAAAATGACTGATAAAAAAATTCGCTTAGATAAATGGTTATGGGCAGCACGTTTTTACAAAACACGTAGTATTGCACGCGATATGATCCAAGGTGGAAAAGTTCACTATAACGGGCAACGCGGCAAAGCGAGTAAAATTGTCGAAATTGGCGCTCTATTGTCAATTCGCCAAGGCGATGTAATCAAACAAGTTTGTGTTGAAATTTTATCTGACCAGCGCCGTGGCGCGCCGATTGCGGAAACTTTATATAAAGAAACAGAAGAGAGTATAAAAAAACGTGAGCAGTACCAAACCTTGCGTAAACTGAGTTTACAGAATGCACCGCATCCAGATCGTAAACCAAATAAAAAACAGCGGCGAGAACTGATACAAGCGAAATCACAACGTAATACAGCCAATTACGACTAAACAGATACAAATAGAGAGTGAAAAATATGAGTGACCAACTACAACGTTTTATTTTTGATGATTACCAAATCCGCGGCGAAATTGCGCAAGCACATAACAGCTTCAATGAAATAATCAAAAAACATAATTACAGTCCAGAAGTGGAAAATATTGTCGGTGAGCTATTAATCGCGACCTGCTTATTAACGGCAACCTTAAAATTTGAAGGTAAAATTGCCGTACAACTGCAAGGTGACGGGCCATTAAACTTAGCGGTAATTAATGCCAATCAAGATCTGCAATTACGCGGTACAGCACGCGCTGAAGGCGATACAACCGGGTTATCATTTAAACAACTTACTGGTAAAGGTCATCTGATGATTACTGTTACGCCGGATGACGGTGAACGTTACCAGGGCATTGTTGAATTACGAAAAGAGTCGCTAAGTGAATGTTTAGAAGATTACTTTGAACAATCAGAACAATTAGCAACGCGCATTATTTTGCATGCCAGTAATACAGACAAAGCACAAGCTGCCGGTTTGTTACTGCAAACATTACCTGCTGTAGCTGAAAGCCATGAAGAGGAATTTCAGCATGTCAGTGCGTTAGCATCAACCGTCAAGGAAGATGAGTTATACACACTGGCAAACGACGAATTACTGTACCGTTTGTACCATCAGGAAACCGTACGTTTATTTGAAGCAGCAGCCATCTCTTTTAAATGCAGTTGTTCAAAAGAGCGCTGCTTATCTTCACTCGCATCAATTGCACCTGAAGAGATTTTAGATCTGTTAAATGAGAACGGTGCTATCGATATGCATTGTGAATATTGCGCAAGTGATTATCACTTTGAAGTTGATGACTTACAAATACTGTTAAATGATGAGCACAACACACAACACTAATTAAAACGTAATTACTCAGGTCGTTGCCATTTAAGCTTATTTGATAAAAACACCTTAAATTAATAAGGTGCTGAGTCGTTACATTAAAACAACAGGACTGATACAAATATCTGTCCTGTTTTGTTCTAAGCCGCTCGCTTAGAGACCTCAAAACGTTCAACCAGTTTATTCAGCCGTAAAATAGAATTTTTTACCAGCGTAGTCCGGCGGATCAGCTGCTGCGATGATATTTCCATAGATGTCGTTGTACTCTGAGCATCTTTCGCTGTTTCACCATGTTGTTCGCTGTTGCTGGCAATCTGATTCATAGTATTAAACATATTTTCAACTGCCGTTTTTAACTTCAGACTTCTTTCTCCTGAATCCAGCACCAGGCTGTTCTGGTCAACATTTTTAACCCCCTGCTCCATATAACTGACCGCCATTTCTGATTCACTGCTTAATTTATCCATTATATTGCCGATATGGCTGGCAGCCTGCGATGTTCTTGTGGCCAGATTTCTGACTTCATCAGCAACAACTGAGAAACCACGCCCATGCTCACCCGCTCGGGCAGCTTCAATAGCCGCATTTAAAGCAAGCAGGTTGGTTTGCTCGGTAATATCAGTGATCAGACCGACTATCGCACCAATCTCTTTCATCTGACTGTTTACGTCATTAACACTTTTAGCCGATGCCAAGACTATATCTTTGATTTGAGTGGTATTACTGACCGCCTGCGTATACTCCTGCTGTGATTTAGCCACAACATCGAGCATCAGTTCCTGCATGATTTGCGCCGAAATGGTGGCATTTGCTATCTCATCCTGCTGGCTGCCGGATAATACCAGCATCGAGCCGATAGAATTACTGGTCGCCCTGCTGGAGCTATCGACGCTAAGACAGCGACGCAGCATAGATTCACTGACCTGCTTCACTTCATTAGAAGCATGGATCATCTCACCAAGCATATTATCCAGATTATCGATAAAGCTGTTAATCCAGCGCCCCATATCTCCTGATTCATCAGCACTGAACTGTGAAGTATCAAAGCGCTGATTAAGGTTGGCATCCCCTTCCGCTAACATCTGAATAACTTCAATCATATGTTTTAGCCGTCTGGTAACTGGTTTTACAGCAAAAGAACTGAACCAGACAAGCCCCAGTAAAGAAGCACAAGCCAAAAGTAAATTGCTTTGCAAAGGTGATAAAGCAAACCAGCCGGTTGCAATAAAATTGCTTATAAATGGCAGGCTCATCGCAAAACTTAGTTTTTTACCCAGTGTATAGGTAAGCGAACGGTGACGATAAACCTCCTCTAAATCCGCTTCACACATCATTCCCCAGACATCCGGTGAACCATGCAGCTGGAAAGTAACCCCCTTACCGATAACGGGAATATGGCGATAATCAGAATAACCGGGATAAGCAACATAAAGGTTTTCACCGTTACGGATAGTCTCTCTGACGCCGGGATGCAGTTGCTGAGTGGCTGGATCTGTAAAACGGATTTCAAATTCAGTATGCGCCTTTACCTTTACCATCCCCCAGTTGGTATTAACCCCTGATTTAAGATTTTCGCCATGAGAGAAAGTATTGTCCTCAAAACGTGAACGAGAAAGCGCAGTTCCTGCTGAAATCGCAGGATTGAGCTTAGATTCAACCATAAAAATATAGTTATCCCCGGACTCACTATAAACATGACCCGCTTCGCGCTGGATAAGATCGCCCATCACATCATTGGGTACCCGCCCGCAAAGGCAGCCAATGGTTTTATTATCAACGACAAGCGGCTGATAATACATAAGGGTAACAGCATCATGGAAAGAGGAACTTGAGGGGCCGATCGATTCTGTTTGCGGATCGATATACGGGCCATGCAGAAACTGCGCTTGCAGTCCTTTTTTAAGGATATTTGTATCTATCATTCGCTTAGCGCAGGAGTTAGAGCTAGAAGATGAAACGCTGCCATCAGCCATCAATATAAACAGCTCAGAAAAATCATTATTTCTGGCTAATAGACTCTGCAGAGCGCTCTGCCATTCACTCTCTGGTTTGGAAGCGATATACAAGGAAGCATCATGGAGAAAGCTCCACTGTGTATTTACCCAGGATTTTAAAATGCGCACCCGCGTATTAGCAATGCTGGTAAAGGTTTGTTCCAGTACCTTTTTCCGCCCTCGGTTTAACCAGCATGCCTTACCCATTGCCAGCCTACCGGTCGCGCCAAACAGGGGTAACCAATGACGTTCTTCTGCAGTCAGATCCATCCTTAACTCCTTATTAAATTATAAAAATTTAATCTAACTAGAGCAAAATCAATACCAAACTCAATAGAAGTGAATATAGATGTAATCCGATCAGTTAAAAAAAAGCTTCCGGGTAAAACGAAAAACAGTCTACCCCTATGCTGAGCGGGTATTTTAGGTATGCAAATAATTATTTATAAACTTGCTGACTCCAGCATTTGCTATAGACGGCAATCACTGCAAGTGCATTGCTACGCACTTAAATGGAGCAATAATTGGAGAAGCGCCCCATTAATGAGCAGCAGAATAACGCGGCAATTCACAAGCACAGAGAGCGGATAAAAAAAGCTTAAGATCAAAAACATTTAATAAAAAGCACTGATTGATAAAACATTTTATGATTTTATTCCATTATTTGAACTAGATCTCCCACACTTTTTTTTTAATCCCCTACTCTAGATACTGACATTTTATTTAATAATTAAAATGAAATTTCAACCACTTAAGAGGACTGATATATGACACTAGCGAAAATACTATCTACTGATGAGTTAAGCAAATATGGCATTACCGGCGTTTCTGAAGTTATCTACAACCCAAGTTACGAAACATTATTTAATGAAGAGATGTCTCCTGACTTAACAGGTTTTGAAAAAGGGGTTATCACCGAAAACGGGACTGTCGCTGTTGATACCGGCATATTCACCGGCCGTTCACCCAAAGATAAATACATAGTTAAAGACGATACCACACGCGATACCGTCTGGTGGGCCGACCAAGGTAAAAACGATAATAAATCGATCGACCAGCCGACTTGGAATCATTTAAAAGATCTCGTTACTAAAGAGCTTTCCAATAAACGTCTATTCGTAATTGATGCATTTTGCGGCACCAATGAAAATTCTCGCTTAAAAGTACGCTTTATTATGGAAGTAGCCTGGCAGGCACACTTTGTAACGAATATGTTTATCCGTCCCACAGATCAAGAGCTAGTTGATTTTGAACCTGATTTTATAGTAATGAACGGCTCTAAAACTACCAATCCTGACTGGCAGGCACAAGGTTTAAATTCTGAAAATTTTGTGGCATTTAATCTCACTGAAAAAGTGCAAGTGATCGGCGGTACCTGGTACGGCGGCGAAATGAAAAAAGGCCTGTTCTCAGTGATGAACTACCTGTTACCACTTAACGGCATGGCGTCAATGCACTGCTCGGCAAACATGGGTAAAGGTGGTGACACCGCTATTTTCTTCGGTCTGTCCGGCACAGGTAAAACCACCCTTTCAACCGATTCCAAACGTGCTTTAATTGGAGATGATGAACATGGCTGGGATGACGATGGTGTCTTTAACTTTGAAGGAGGCTGTTACGCAAAAACTATTCGTCTAAGCGCTGAAGCTGAGCCTGATATTTTCCGCGCCATTAAGCATGATGCTCTGCTGGAAAATGTGGTGATAGATGCAGATGGTATTGTTGATTACCATGATGCCAGCAAAACCGAAAATGCGCGTGTTTCCTATCCAATCCACCATATTACCAATATTGTTGAACCGATTTCTAGAGGGGGTCATGCGCAAAAAGTGATCTTCTTAACCGCGGATGCATTTGGTGTTTTACCACCTGTATCTAAACTTACTAAAGCACAAACACAATATCACTTCCTGTCCGGCTTTACCGCTAAACTTGCCGGTACTGAGCGCGGTATAACCGAACCGACACCGACTTTCTCGGCATGTTTTGGTGCGGCGTTCTTAACCCTGCATCCAACACAATATGCAGAGCAGTTAGTAAAACGTATGGAAGCATGCGGTGCAGAAGCTTACTTGGTAAATACCGGTTGGAACGGCTCTGGCAAACGTATCTCAATTCAGGATACGCGCGGTATTATTGATGCAATTTTAGATGGATCGATTGAAAAAGCTGAAACCAAGCAGATTCCGTTCTTTAACTTAGAAGTGCCGCTGGCATTACCTGGTGTGCATAGCTCCATTCTGGATCCGCGTGATACTTACGAAAATGGAGCAGAGTGGGATAAAAAAGCGCAAGAGTTAGCGAGCCTGTTTATCAATAACTTTGAACGTTATACCGATAAAGCTGAAGGTCAGGCGTTAGTTGAAGCAGGACCGCAATTAGTTGAAGAGCCAGCTTAACGAAACAGATTAACTAACAAGTCAAAACAGAGCCGCAGAAGTGAACACCTCTGCGGCTTTTTTTGTTTTGCATGATCAGTAAAAGCACGCCAGTAAGCACAAACAAAAGTAAACAGAGTGTTTCTTGATTACGTCAGAGAGCAGTTTAAATAGCGTTAATAATTACAATTGTTGCAGCAGATGCTTAACTAACTGCAAAGAGCCATCTTCGCAGACCTGTTGTTGCGGATAATCTAAAGCATTTAACTTTTCAATCACAGCCGTTAAATATTGCCCCTGCAGCTGCTCGATATGTAGTTCTGTAAAAGGCACCCGCGCTGCTAAAAACTCATTTAGGAAAGGTGTTTCCGGCCAGTCAGGGCGCGCTAAGCTGATTACTCTTACTTTTTTATGTTCAGCAATCGCCGCTATTTCACAATAAGTGCCGTAACCGGGTTTGGTTAAAATCAGATCGCAGCTAGCGAGCAGCTGTAAAAATGGAATATTGAGATCCCTTATCTGGGTCATATCGTTACGCAACCGGTTTTCAGGTTGATCCACCAGCCAGTGCCAGCCGGGAATAACGGGCCAGTTTTTAAGATCTAAAGAGATAGGGAAACCACCTAATGCCACTAACGCCACCTTGCTTGTACCCTCCGGCAGAGATTCCAGCAGTTTCTGCGGCACTCCTTTAGGGCGACTGTTAATACTTGCGATCTTAATTTCATTAACACCAGCAAGCGGCACGGAAGGCAGCGGCTTATAGATGTAATCAACTTTTTTATAAACGGCAAGCATCTGCTTATAAACCGCTTGGGTTTTTGTCTGCTGCGCATCTAAGCAGTAACGTTCATAAATCTGCGCCCAGTTAAACGGTGCAACGGAAGCACTGGGGATATTTAACTGGATCGCTGCATCCAGAGTGATTGGAGATATATTACTAATCACGCAATCCGGTTTAAGCTGCTTTAAAATCTCTATTTCCTGATTGACGACCTGCTGCCAGTTATCAAAGAGCTGCTGATATTTAAGCCTGCTGTTTTGAATATCAACCTCGATTGGTGAATGCATCAACATACCAAAATCATGACCCGATTCTATATGGGTAAATGGTCCGGAAAGACGAGAATCCAGATAACTTTTCGGCAATAAACTGAGTACAGTAATTTTTATTTCAGGGAAATCCTGCATCAGCCGTTCAATAACAGATGTTGAGATCGCACCATGTCCAAATCCATGTGCGCTAATAGAAAAACAAAAATGCATATTTTCAGGCTCTTAAATAAAACAGAGATTAAGTTATAACAAATAGGGATAGGTAAGAGAAGATCCGATAATTTTCATCTTTGATTGCGCTATCGCTGAAAAATGTTTATAACATGGTAAACAATTATTATTCTCAATTGGAGTTGTATTATGAAAGTTGCAATGTTCAGTACGCGCAGTTATGACATCAACCATTTCAATCCACTTATTAACGAGCAAGATATTCAAATAAAATATTTTGATACTCAACTTAATATCCATACCTGCCAGCTTGCACAAGGTTATGATGCGGTTTGTGCGTTTGTAAACGATGATTTATCAGCACCGGTATTAACTGAGCTTGCTGAACTCGGCATTAAAGTTATCGTTATGCGTTGTGCTGGTTTTAACAATGTAGATATCGAAGTCAGCAAACAATTAGATTTAACTGTAATGCGTGTCCCTGCTTATTCTCCAGAAGCCGTTGCAGAGCATGCGATTGCATTAATGATGACCCTTAACCGCCGTATTCATAAAGCTTATCAGCGCACGCGTGATGCTAATTTCTCATTGCAGGGATTAGTCGGCTTTAATATGTTCGGTAAAACCGTGGGTATTATCGGTACTGGTAAAATCGGTATTGCGACAATGCGTATTTTAAAAGGTTTTGGCTGTAAATTATTAGCATTCGACCCTTACCCTTCACAGCAAGCTATCGATCTGGGTGCAGAGTATGTTTCAGCAGAGCAGTTATTTGCACAGAGTGATATTATCAGCCTGCATTGTCCGCTAACCAAAGAGAACCATCATCTGCTTAATAGCGAGTCATTTTCAAAAATGAAAGATGGCGTGATGATTATTAATACCAGTCGCGGTGCACTGCTTAATGCCACTGATGCGATTGTTTCCTTAAAAGCAGGTAAGATCGGCGCATTAGGTTTAGATGTGTATGAAGAGGAAGACTCTCTATTTTTCGGCGATCATTCAGATGAGATTATCGGCGATGATGTATTCCGCCGTTTGTCTGCCTGCCATAATGTAATCTTTACTGGTCATCAGGCATTTTTAACCAAAGAAGCATTAACCAGCATTGCCCAAACCACACTGGATAACCTACAAAGTTTTGCTTGTGGCTGCCCTAATGGCAACGAAGTAAATTAAAACCTACAGCTTGGAAATGCAGGAATCTGCATTTCCAAATAGCATGGCTAAATCCCGCATAATTAACAAATATACCCATGTTACTTCAAGATGCAAAATCAGCAATCCTAGCCGCAAGAAGATATCCCAAAATAGAAGAAGCTGTCTATATTGCAATAATAGACAACATGGTCTACTTTTATCTGAATATATGAACGGTCCGAGGGGCATTAATATGAATGATAAAAAACGTAGCATTGTTGAATCAGCACTTAACCTATTTTATAAAAAGGGCATACATGCGGTTGGCATTAATGAGATTATTACGGTTGCCGGCGTTGCTAAAAAAACGCTATATAACCATTTTAAAAGCAAAGATGAGCTGATTCTAGCAACCCTCAAATATCGAGATCAGTTGTTTATGGATTGGCTAACTCAGCAGCTAAACAAAGCGGAACTGGGTAAAGACGCTCTATTAGCACTCTTTGAAGCACTGGATGACTGGTTTAATGGCCGCGTGCAAGGTCTTGGTGAATTTAAGGGATGTTACTTTATCAATACCAGTGCTGAATATGGTCATTTTAATAGACAGATCTATTCGGCATGTAAGGAGCATAAAGACAAAATTAAAGCGCTGGTGCAGGTTCATGTCGATTCATTTGAAGAAAACGCACAAAAAAATGCATTATTAGTAGATACAATTTGCCTGTTAAAAGAGGGCGCAATCACCACTGCGCTTGTGCAAAGAAACTTAGCAAGTGCGCAAAATGCAAACGCAATTGTGGAAAACATATTACGCTTTAAACGCTGAAAGTGACCTTTGATTGCTAAAGCAAAATAGCGGCTAGCTATTTTTATTACAGTTAACAATAATAGGTTACCATGCGGCACAGGTAGCAATGTTTAAATAAATCACCATGGCTATCTGCATAATTTCCCTGTAATTCTGCATAGCTTAGAACCAAGCAGGTATTTAGCTTTGATCGACAATAAAGATTTTACTAGCCAGCTCGCGCAGGATTTAGGCAGCACTCATTTCATTATCGGCAATAAGCGCTGGCATATTAAAGAGCTGCTCAGCGTACAGAGCATACTGTTGTGCAATGCTCCCTCATTAAAAGATGGTATTTTATGGTGGAGTAAGTCCGTATCTTTATTTGATCGAATGCTTTACGTTGAAAGCAAAAGCTGCAGTGGCTTTTTATCTCTAACGTTTCATACTCACGGCAATCTATCTCTGCCTAGTTTTACTTATTCTATCGCACAAAATTTACTTGCACTGCTTGGCCGCTTTACTGAGTTTCATCATAGCTGGCTTTAATCCTGCTGTTGTAGTCTCTTTTGCATCGCTAAAGCGCGGCGAATCAGCTTATGTTCTGTCTCACAGCCCCGGAATCGTAATTCCATCATCATCGCATCTAACAGCTCCGAAATCTCACTTGATGGCACAGTACTCTGCTCAGTTGAATCACTCATTGCCGCTCCTTTATTCTGCGCTGTTATGCGCTTTTTTCTCGATAATCAGTTTATATTCACCATAAGTTAACGCAGAAATATCAATCGTTACAAACACCTGCTCGGCGATAACGTCTACCTGCGTCAATGTGGAATTTTTATGCCGAACCTTAAACTTTGCAAAGCCATCACCATAAATATTAGCGCTGCTATCACCCTCTA
This sequence comes from Psychromonas sp., assembly GCF_983033635.1. Taxonomy (NCBI): domain Bacteria; kingdom Pseudomonadati; phylum Pseudomonadota; class Gammaproteobacteria; order Alteromonadales; family Psychromonadaceae; genus Psychromonas; species Psychromonas sp. The sequence continues at coordinate 16,055 of NZ_CEZLMY010000021.1, forward strand.
TGGAAATAAAAGTGATCTGATAAACCTGTCCCGCAAAACCTAACAGCTTATAGATGGAGGTATGCTCACCACCAACGATTCCCGCAAATACAAAAGGTGAGTCATTATTATGAAAGCTGATATAGCTGGTATCACGGCTGGTCTGCATCTCTTGATGCAGTAACTCAGCGCTCTGTACAGAGCTAAAAAATAGCGCAGAAAACAATAGTGAAAAAAGATAAGATAATTTCATTTTCAACCTGATATCAATTAGTTATTGACTAATTGTATTGTGAAAAAACAACTGCTTTATTTTGCCATAACTTACAAACTTGATTCAGAAACGAGTTAATACGGTACGGGTGATATTTAACTGGCATTTTATTCTCCAGCGCAGGAATCGGTTTTTGATCTTTACGCAGACGGCTAAGGATCAGGTTTAACAAGCCTGTAAGATAAGTTTTAAACGCATCACTTTCATAAAGTTCCGGCCAATGAATAACTTGGTCAGTGCGGTATAACTCAATCATCGGCCCCATTTTGTAAGTGTGCTTCTCAATTTCAGCATCGCCCATGCAGTACTCTTTTACTAATTGCAGAAACAGATCTAAACACTCACCACGGGGTACAATAGTGAAAAACTCTTTTTGCAGCTTTTCATCTTTAATATCATCTTTCGCATTGATAGTGCGGTATAAAATTTCAAACATATGTACGATAGTGCGATCTAAAATACGCTGTTTGGGGAAACGCTGATATTGAATATCCTGCCCGATAATCTCATACAAAGCAGGCAAATCAATATTATTTACCACTTGACGGGAAAGTTTATCCACAACCGCTACCGGAATCCGGTTTTCTAATAACGTATTGTTTACTGATTCTGCAATCAGCGCTTGTAATTTTTGCTGTACTTTAGCCGAGCTGTTATACAGAGGTTTAGGTTGATCACTATCGAACATCTTGTCCCTTTGAAAAATAATCCATTTGCCAGGCGCAATTCTAACTTACTTCATTTCATTAAAGGTTTTTTTCTCGGTTTGTCAGCTTAATTCAGACAAACTTCCCGATAATAAACCCTATAAGCAATTTTTAAAAAAATCTTTGTTCAAAAACAATCATAAATACTGCCTAGAACATTGTTATTTTATGCCGTTAGTCTAGAATCTGCGCAAAAATTCACTAGGAGAGGTTATTATATGTCTGACAAAGTATTTATCAGCGCTCAACAGCTGCTTGAAGACTCGTTCCGTCTTGCGGCTCAAGTATATGAAAGCGGTTTTCGTCCACAATTCATTGTCGGCATCTGGCGCGGGGGCGCACCGATTGGTATCGCTGTGCAAGAGTACTTTGATTACAAAAAAGTAGAAACAGACCATATTGCGGTACGTACCTCTTCTTATTACGGTATTGGTCAACAAAGCAAAACAATTCAAGTACATGGCCTGCATTATATTATCGAAAATGCCAATGCGGATGATGGTCTGTTAATTGTTGATGATGTATTCGATTCAGGTCGCAGTGTTGTTGCATTAAAAGAGAAACTGACAGAGCAGATGCGTTTGAATATGCCGACAGATGTGCGCATTGCCACGCCTTACTACAAGCCGAAAAACAAAGCGGTATCAATCGTACCGGATTACTTTATTCATGAGTCTGAAGAGTGGTTAGTATTCCCGCATGAAGTTTCTGGTTTATCAATTGAAGAGATTACTGAAGGTAAAGAAGACTTTAAAAACATTAAAGATCTTTTCCGCGATTAATCTTTGCTTATAAGCGCATTAAAAAGGAGACTAAATAGTCTCCTTTTTTGTTTCTGCTGTTTACTTCTCAATTATAAACTTCGTGGTTTTCTGTAAAACATCCGGATATAACTCGAAAAACTGCTGCGATAACAGATCATAATGGTCCAGCAAAGTCTGTCCGGTATTTGCCAGCGGTGCCATTTTAGGGCTGCGTGATGCCATACGCTGCAGGCCAAAATTAATATTTTCTATCTTGGCATAACACTCCAGCCACCTGCCCTGCCAGACCAATTGCGACACCTTTGTAAAACGCGGCGGCAGTGCATTTATTTCTAACTTGCTTTCCGCTTCAATCTGCAGCTCAGCTTGCTGGCAAAAATTCGCTAACGAACTGTGATGAAACTCGCTCCAGTGCTTCGCCAGACAGTGATCCCAAAACATATCCAGGGTTATCGGCGCAAAACGGCGTAACTGCGCAGGAAACAGCGGTTTAAGCGATTTAACAATCTGATGCTGGTCGGTATAACTATCCACAAAACGATGTATACGGATCCCCTGCACAATCTCAGCATTAAACTGCCCGTCCGGATTACCTTTCACAAAATCACCCAAAAAGTTACCCACAAAACTGGTATTAGTAAACGAAGCGATATGTAAGTGTGCAAGAAAGTTCATGGCCTGACCCGGTTAGTGTGCTGCAGCTAGGGTAATTTTTATTACAGAAAAAAGAAAGAAAAAGCGTGTAGACGATAAGAAAGCGAAACGCAGTTGCGCAGTCCGAATAGCTCAAAAGATGTGACCGTCCTGCTTTGCTGATCGTTCGAATCAGAAAAACGTCAACAGAAAGAAAGGCTCTAGCCAAATGAGTTTGTGGTTCTAGCGCTTTGAATTAATTGCAAAAATAAAATGAGTGCCCAGCCTTGATTGCTGTTTTAACCAAGCAGATAGGTATCACAGTGCCGGTTATTTTAGTGATTTTGGAATTTAACTTGTAAATTAAATGGTTAGTTACAATTTTAAAAATGGGATAGGTGCTGCCATAACACCTATCTCAACTCACGTTTTCATTCAGTTATCATGCAAGATATTAATATTATGATAAATTAAAAATATTGTGGTGATTATTTTAAGAGAGATAGCTGTCACGGCTTTTAGTGCGTAGTTATACCTATCAAGCTGTTATGCGTTTGAATCCGAATCAAAAAGGAAAACTGAGTGATGTCAAAGGTACATTCGTTTCGTTGGGCTGATAGTCCTATATTTCGACAACACCCGGTATTTGCTTATGAATATGGCGGTCTGATTTATATGTGGCGATATGATCTAGATCGTGAAGCCATGCTAAATCAATGTGCAGGGAGCCCCTGTGACGGTAAGTCCGTTGAAGATCATGCAAATGCTTACATCAATAGAATTCAACCACGGCCTAATGACTTATACCGTAAGACCATAGAAACTATCCCCGGTAAGTTTCACCCCAGAATCTACAGGCCAGGGGCTATCGAAGATAATTTCAAAGATAATGGCTGCCCAGTATCTGACTCTAAAGCAATTGGGCAGAGCTTGGTTTCAACAAGTATTCTTCTCGGCAAGCTTAAAAGCATCTTAGAAACTATCGAACTAGCGAACGAAAATTTAGAAGTATTTGGTCATGAAATACGTAATCTACTATTGCTGTCATGTATGGAGGTTGAGTCCACGCTATCGGCAATTTTGAGAGAGAACAAATACCCTCAGCGGAGATGGACAACAAATGATTACGTTAAACTTCGAGACCCGCTTCACCTCGAAAAATATGAAGTGAAATTCAAACTTTATCCAAGTTTTAACGCCGTGCTGCCGTTCAAGGGCTGGGATGCTGAAAAACCCACACAATCGTTGAGTTGGTACGATGCTTATAATAATACAAAACATGATAGAGAGTTAAACATAAACAAAGCAACACTTCGTCATGCTGTTTTAAGCGTTAGTGCTGTAGCTTCTCTCCTGCACGCACAGTTTGGACCAAATCATGATTTCTGGAAACAAGGCGAGTTATCGAATATTACAGTCGGTATGTGTCACGAGTTCGATGTAGATGAGTTTTACATACCTCATTCAACTGATAAAAACTTGCAATGTAAGTGGGAGAGCCAACCACTTGCCATTTGAATTGCATAACAAGTGGCTACAGCGGATTTGGCAAACCTGTCATTTTTTGTCCGGGTACAAAAATCGCCAGCTTCGCCAAACGCGGTGAGCTTTGCCGTTGTGCATACTTCTGACTAAATTCAAATATGATTATTTATCACAGGAATCAATCGAATATGAAATCTGAAATTATTGCCAAACAGGAGATTCTCGCCTTTCTGGAAAATATCGACACGGATCTCAGTAATTTCATCGAAAACCGTATCCAGAAAGGTGTCATGAGCGACAAGAAATGGAGCTGCTTATCTAAGGAACTGGAGCACAGGAGATGCTGGGAGGTCCTTCCCTGTACGAAAATGAATTGCCCGGCCCGTGACTTGGAGACTTATCAGTGCTGGCTTATGGCGGGAACCCTTTGCGGAGGCAAGGCACAAGGTGCTTTTGCTGAGAAATTAACCAAGGAGCAGGCAAGTCACTACGAGACGTGGGCGGCATGATGCGAGGAATTCGAGGAATGCAAAAC
>NZ_CEZLMY010000021.1:20441-39546 GCF_983033635.1 Psychromonas sp.
GTTTATAAAGACTACCATGTAACTCCGGTTCGCTCGCTTTTCGAGAACATTAATATTCTGATTTCCCATATGAGCGACGAATCGTACGAATTTCACCGCAAAGCCACAACCGACTCTCTGACAGGGCTATTAAATCGCGCCAGTTTTGATGAAATTACTGAAAAAGAAATTAAGCGGAGCAAGCGACTGAATATCCCTTTGACACTTGTCATGTTCGATTTAGATCATTTTAAGGTGATTAATGACAAATCCGGACATCTTGCTGGCGATTATTATCTGATGGAATTTGCTTCAATCTTGCGCCATGTAAGCCGGGAAACAGACTTTGTATTCCGAACCGGAGGTGATGAGTTCATCGTGATGCTGGTGAATGCTGAAGAAAAGAGCATCTCCGACTACATCAACCGAGTTCAGGAGTCGCTCGTTCGCTGGAATAAGAGCGACAATCGCCCCTATCCCCACCGATTGGCAGCCAGTGCCGGCGGCTCCCGTCTGAACGATTTAAGCTTCGACATTCAGAAATGTGTGGAGAAGGCCGATCAGCGTATGTATCAAAACAAGCAAGACAGGAAGGCCGGACGATAATAATTTTTGGAAAAAGCTGACATCCACAACTTAACCTTACTACCAACTTAACAGGAGTACTAACTATGTATACTACAGGTGAAAAACCCGGAAAAGGGATATACGTGTGTGAAAAATGTGGTCAAAAAGTCATACTTGATGACAACAACGATACTTTGCCTCCATGCCCAAAGTGCGGGCATACCGTGTACCGTAAGCAATAAAGAAAAAACCGGGAGCAAACCTTTCCTTTTTAAAGCAAGAGCCGTGATTTGCTCCATTTATGCTATCTCTATTTCACACAGGATTTAACAATGCCTATTAAGCCGATATCAGAAAATTCATGGCCTGAAATATCCAAGATAGAAGAGGAGGCATATACTGAAATCCCACCTGAATCTGCGCCTGTTCTTAAAAGTAAATGGCTTGCTTCGCCCGCAACCTGCTCAGTTTATACAGATAACAAAAATGAAATATTAGGCTATCTCCTGTCCCATCCGTGGGAAAATGAAACACCGCCAAAGCTTTACCAAAAAACCGCTATCAACAATAAAAGCTGTAATCTGTTTTTACATGATCTTGCTGTGTCACGCAGTGCCAGAGGAAAAGGGATCGCTCACTATCTGGTAGAACATCTAATAAAAGAAGCAAAGAGATTAAACTTCAAAAAAATAGTCTTAGTCGCCGTGCAGGGCTCGGGAGATTTCTGGGCTAAATATGGTTTTAAAGAGATACAGGGCAGAGAAATTTGTCATAGCTATGGAGATAGCGCAAAGTTAATGAAAATTGAACTGCAGAGATAACAGAGCCCTTCCTGTGCGCAAAACAAACAGCAAATATCCAACCTAGCTCAATAAAAGTAACCACTGTTCAATTTACAGATTGTGCTTTTGATGGGGTTATATAGAGTAGGGAAAATCTTTTTTATATTTTCGAAAAGATAAAAGAGAATAGACTTATTTTGCTGTTTTAAGCGTTATAAATAGATAATGAAATTTTAGGAATGATTCATGAAAAAGAAAGATAATATGCCAATGTGGGCACACTGGGCTCTGTTGGGAATAAATTCACGAAAAGTGGCGATGATATTTTTTGTTGCTTCATTGGTTTTGTCATTGATTGCTATCGCCGTGGGCATAATAATCGAAGATTATTCCCTCGCTACACTTTTATTCGTGCCTTTATGGTACTGGATATCCATTAAATGGGTCGATGCCTATTCATCATGGCCAGTAGCTGAAAGTTGATAACAACAGCCGGAACAAGTCTTGTTTTTTGCCTTTTAAAGCAAAATCAAGACTTGCCCTTTTATTGCTTTATAAACATTAACAGATAAAGCAACAGGATGCTTTTGTGATCAAACTAGAAGAGAAATTTGTCCGTTTTATTGAAGCGGAAATGCAGTCCGATCCTGCTCATGATTTAAATCATATTTTAAGGGTTACTAAAACCGCTAAATCATTATGCCTCGCTGAAAATGCGCTTCCCGAAATTGTTATCCCTGCAGCCTGGCTCCATGACTGTTACTGCGTCGCTAAAAACCATCCCGATAGAGATGCCAGCTCAAAAATGGCAGCAGATAAAGCAATCCGTTTTTTAGCTGCAATTAACTATCCCAGTAAATATTTTGATGCCATTCATCATGCGATTGTTGCGCACAGCTTTAGTGCCAATATTACGCCCAAGACAATAGAAGCTAAAATCGTTCAGGATGCGGACAGATTAGACGCGCTTGGAGCAATAGGCATTGCGCGCTGTATTCAGGTCAGCAGCAGTTTAAATCGTGAACTTTACTCGGCATCAGATGCTTTTTGTTCATCACGCGTTCCGGATGATCAAACTTATACTGTTGATCATTTTTACAAAAAATTACTGTTAATTGGTGATTCTATGAATACGGAGTCGGCAACAGCAGAGGCCCAAAAAAGGACAGATTTTATGCGCTCTTTTCTCAAGCAATTAGGCCATGAAATTTAACAGAGCGCCCAGCCTGTATTATTAAATCTTAATTTTAGAAAATTCAAAGAGCTGTTCAGCTAGCGCATAAACTTCGATATGATCTTTTTTAAACTCGCAGATGGTCAAATGCGGACTGGGTCTTCTTGCACTTGGCAGATGGCCGCAACCAGTATCAATAAATAACTGTCTGCCTTTTAGTAACGGTTTGCTTAAAGGTGTGTGCCCGGAAACAATAAAATCAATACCTGCAATCGGGTGTTGATTGCCATTGCTTACACAGTCTCTACTCCAAAGTAACTCATAAAGAATATCGCTGTTGATATCAGATTCATTGAGCGGCCACTGCTTAAGTGGATATTGAGCATGAACAACACCAATTTTCCCAGCTAAAGTATCAACCGTTAAAGTAAGGGAATACTCTTTCTCAACAATTTTTTTAGCCAGCTGCTTTTCCTGAAGATGTAAATCTTCCCACCAGGAACCGCCATTTTGATACCAGGAAATTTTTTTATAGATATTGCCGTTTTCAGACTCCCTTAAAAACTGCTCATGATTACCAATAACAGGAATAAGCCAATTTTCTTTTGCCAGAAGAAGACAATTAAAAGAGCCTTCACCCCGGTCAATAAGGTCCCCAACAGAGAATAATCGATCGGCATTAAAATCAAAGTTGATCTGCTTCAGAGCCTGCATCAGCAGTGCATACTTTCCGTGTATATCACCGATAAAAAAATCGCGCCCATTGCTGTTTTGCGCATAATAACGATGAGCAGATAATGTAATCAAAATTGGCCTCTCATAATTTACCCTTTCATTTTTCAGCCATCACTGATGACTTTAGCAATACTCTTTACTTATAGACAGCAAACCAGCACGTTTGCCTTAAACCGTTATCCACGCCGCTATTTTTCGTAACTACTCAGCACCTCAATAATTTAAGGTGTTTTTATCAAATAAGACAGTAAATGCTCAGGGCTAAGCCATTTATGCTGAGCTCAAGGCGAAAAAGCGCAGTTTAGTCGTTTAAATGAGCATTTTCCAACGCGGACAAATATGTATGGAACATATTTGAATGGCTTTAGCCAGTTGCGTAGCAATGAAGTACACGGATGTACTTCATAAATAAGCTTAAATGGCAACGACCTGAGTAGTTATCATGATTTTATTCAACTGTTACGCCCTTTTTACGCCATTAACGTCTATAAGAATAATAGGTTATTAAAAAAATTATCCTTGCAGGGAAATTTAGGATGGCAGAAAACAGTTCATTTAATACGGACACCATAAGTAAAGAGCGAAGCCAATGGAAGACGCTTAAAACATTGGGCGGTTATATTTGGCCTAAAAATAGAGCCGATCTGAAAACACGAGTTCTGCTGGCGCTGGCAAGTTTAGCACTGGCTAAAGTGGTTAATGTCTATGTTCCATTTTTATATAAAATGGCCGTGGATGCGTTAACGTTATCTCCTGAATCATTAGATAATGCGCTTGTGGTCTTGCCTCTGGGAATTATTGTCGCCTATGGATTTGCGCGAATTCTTCATCAGTTTTTTGGAGAAGTTCGCGACTTTATTTTTGTTAAAGTTTCTCAACATGCCCAGCATATGATTGCGTTAAATACCTTTAAACATCTTCACGCATTATCTTTAAGCTTTCATTTAGACAGGCAAACTGGCGGACTCTCACGGGTGATAGAGCGCGGAACGCATGGGCTGCAGTTTCTGCTCACCTTTATACTTTTTAATATTATTCCTACCCTGCTTGAAATTGTGATGGTTACCGTAGTGCTTTTTTATACCTTTGATATTCGCTTTGCCGCCGTCACCTTTATTACCATTGTCGGCTATATTGCCTATACGCTGTGGATCACAGAGTGGAGAATGAAATACAGACGGCAAATGAATGACACAGATTCAGATGCGAACAGCAAAGCCATTGACAGCCTTTTAAATTATGAAACGGTTAAATATTTCGGCAATGAAACGCATGAATATAAACGCTTTGATCAGGCCTTAGCAAGTTATGAAATTGCAGCGATAAAAAGCCAGAACAGTCTGTCGGTGCTGAATGTAGGGCAAGGGCTGATCATCGGCTTGGGCTTGATTATTATTATGGCAATGGCCGGCAATGGCGTGGTAACAGGAGAGCTTACTATCGGTGATTTTGTTCTGGTTAATACCTTTATGATTCAACTTTATCTGCCGCTCAATTTTTTGGGATTTGTCTATAGGGAAATTAAGCGCAGTCTGATTGATATGGATAAGATGTTTGAGTTGTTAGAGATCAATGCTGAAATTCAAGATCTGCCTGACGCAAAGTGCTTATCGGTGCAGCATGGACAGGTTGAATTTGAAAATGTCAGTTTTTCATACAATATACAGCGCAGTATTTTACAGCATATCAGCTTTAAAATAGAGCCGGGAAAAACAACAGCCATTGTCGGGCCGAGCGGTTCAGGGAAATCGACCATTTCTAAACTGCTGTTTCGTTTTTATGATGTAAGCGCCGGAAAAATCAAAATAGACGGACAAAATATCCGCCAAGTAAGCCAGCAATCATTACGCGCCGCAATCGGTGTCGTTCCTCAGGATACGGTTCTGTTTAATGACAGTATTATTTACAACATCCAATATGGCCGTCCGGACGCTGCAGCAGAAGAGATCCACCAGGCGGCAAAACTCGCCAAGATCCATGATTTTATCCTGAAACTACCCTGCGGTTATAAGACAACGGTAGGAGAGCGCGGGCTAAAACTATCCGGTGGTGAAAAACAAAGAGTCGCCATTGCCAGAACCATTCTTAAAGATCCTGAAATTCTGCTTTTTGATGAAGCAACTTCAGCTTTGGATTCCCATACGGAAAAAGAGATTCAAAGCTCATTAACAGCAATCTCCGAAAATAAAACCACGCTTATTATTGCCCACCGTTTATCTACAATTGTTGATGCCGATGAAATTCTGGTGCTCAAAGAGGGCAGAATTATTGAAAGAGGAACCCATAATCAACTTATTAAGCAAAACAGTGAATATGCATCGATGTGGGCGCTGCAGCAGAAAAACCAAGATACGCCCTGAATCAACCAGGGCTGCTCCTCTCTCTTGATAGGTAAAATATTGGAATAGCGCGCGATACTTGCCGTTATCAGTAAAAACAGCAGCTTAAAAAATGATTGCAATCGTTGCAGCAAGAAAGCTTAATAGAGCTTTTAAAACACTTGTTTAATCCATTGGATTAGAAAAAACAGCAGAGCAGCATGCTGGCACGCGAGGCGATTACATGAGTCATAACTTAAAAGTGGTCACAGTGACCTTAAATCCGGCCTTAGATCTGACCGGCTCACTGAACGAATTAGTAAAAGGCACGGTCAATTTACTCGACTCAGGCAGTCTGCACCCTGCCGGTAAAGGTATTAATGTTGCCAAGGTACTTTCTGAACTTGGCGCACAAGTGACAGTCACAGGTTTGCTTGGCATTGATAATCAACAAGCTTTTGTGCAGTTATTTGATTCATTAAATGTTAGCGACCGATTTGTTCGTGTCGAAGGTGCAACACGAATCAATGTCAAAATAGTCGAAAAATCAGGACAGGTCAGCGATCTTAACTTCCCCGGTGTCACTGTTACTGAGCAACAATTGCAGCAATTTGAAATGACCTTAGCAGAACTTGCACAGTCGCATGAAATTTTCGTGATTGCCGGTAGTCTGCCGCAGGGGCTGGATCCGGCACGTTGTGCCAAGTGGATAGAAAAACTGCAAAAAGCCGGTAAAAAAGTATTTTTTGACAGCAGTAATGGGGCCTTAATTGCCGGTGTTGCAGCAAATCCTTACCTGATTAAACCTAATGATCAAGAACTCAGTGTATTAACTGATCAAAAGCTTACTAACAGTAACGAAATCAAAAAGGCTGCACAGAAATTACAGCAGCAAGGTTGTGAAAATGTGGTGATATCGCTGGGTGAAGAAGGCGCTCTTTGGTTTGATCAAGCGGGCTGGATACAATCGCAACCACCAAAAATGAGCGTAGTGAGTACCGTTGGCGCTGGTGACAGCTTAGTGGCAGGGCTGTGCTGGGGTGAGCTAAAGCAATGGCATAAAAGCCAAACATTAGCTTTTGCGACCGCATTATCCGCGCTGGCAGTCAGCCAAATTGGCGTCGGTGTTGCAGAGATAGAGCAGGTGTTAACAGTGCAGAAACAGGTGCAAATCAACGCGCAGGATAACGACAGCTAATCGGCAGCGCATAATTAAAAATCGCCCAAAAGCACGAACAGCTCAAGCAGCGCAACGGCAAAAAACAACAATGCCAGTGACTGCCAGAATCGAACGGGATTGCGTTCAATTAATGAAAACTGCTCTCTCTCTTTAAGCAGAGTTTTATTCGGGGTAAAAAGATCCGTTATAAATTCACTCATTGCGCCATAACGTTTTTGCGCAACAGGATCGCTCGCTTTTCTTAATGCCGCATCAAGCCAGTCAGGAATATCTGCGCGAAACTGTTTTATTGGACGATATTTCCACTGGTTAAGCCTTGCCCGGCTCAATGAACTGTTATTTGATTGATAAGGTAGCTCACCGCAAAGCAGCTCGTAGCTTATCAGCGCAATAGAAAACAGATCCGATAAAAAGCTCGTTTGCCCGCCATTTAAATACTCTGGTGCAATATAATCCACAGCACCTAAAGGTTCCTCGGCGCTTGGTGCGGGTGATATTTCATCTAATCCGTCAATTTTTACCGTGCCAAAATCAATAATGGTGATCTCTTTATTTTCTGAAAGCATAATATTTTCCGGTTTCAGATCGCGGTGCACCATGCCTGAGCGCTGCAGGACACGCACCGCACTGACTATATTTTTAATAATCTCCCGGGCATCTTCTAATGATGGTTTGGGATTATCATAGATCCACTGGCGCAGCGTGATCCCTTCAATATACTCGCAAATATGATACAAAAAAGGTGAGCTTTCTGACTTGGGGAAAATAGTCATAATATTCGGATGTTTTAATTTCTGACCTACCCATTGCTCTTTTGCAAAGCCATCAAGGTAAACAAGATCATTTACAAAGTTCAGAGAAGGTATTTTTAATATACGCTGTTTCTGACTGCTTTTTTCTCTGGCCAGATAAACATGGCTGCGCGTGCCCTGATGCACCACTCGCTCTATTTTAAAATTATCAATTTCATTATCTGTCCGCATCGCTGGCGGAATAATTAAACTGGTTAGCCTTTTAAACAGTTCATTAATATCTGAGATCGGCAGGTTTTGAACCTTAAGCAATAAACAGCTTAAATTATCACTGCTGCCTTTATTAAGCGCATCTTTACTGATGGTTTCTGCCAATTGCTCAAACTCAGTTGCTGTTGAGTTCTCTTGTTTAATGCTGTCAAGGTGAGCTGTTAATACCTGCCTGGACAGGTAATCATGAATACCGTCGCTGGAGAGCAGGAAAATATCCCCCACTCGCACTGCCGTGCTTTGAAAATCTATCTCCAAATGAGAGTCCATTCCCAACGCGCGGGTCAGAAAACTGTTTTTGCCATATGCACAGCGCGCATGATCTTTGGTAAGCTGTTTCAGGCAGCCATCGCGATAACGATAAATACGTGTATCGCCAACATGAAAAATATGCGCAGTGGTTGATTTAAAAACCATGGCGCTAAAGGTGGTAATTAAGCCGTTATGGCGCAGCTCATCTTTACTGCTATGCTGATAAAGCCAGGAGTTGAGCGAGTTTAAAACTTTACTCGCAGAGAGTTTGACACTCCAACTTTCACAAGTGCCGTAATAGTCATGGATAAACTGGGTGACACTGGTATGACTGGCTTGTTGACCATTACTGCTGCAACTTACTCCGTCAGCTATACTGGCGACAATCCCTTTATACTTTTTTTCTGAATGTGATGTCGGCACTTTTACTGCAAAAGCGTCCTGGTTTGCCTCCCGCCTGCCAGCATCAGAATATCCCCCGATGCACAGTTCAAGCTGAGAATTTTGTTTGTTATTAACACTCATCACATTCAGATCTTTCATATCAACTCTTAGTGGCTACCCACATCAATCATTGTCACGCTGCCGTCCTGATTGAGTTCAGCTATCTGCCCTTGAGGTTCAACCATAAAGACTAGTGTAACCAGGCCGACAAATGCCGTGACTGCGATCACATAGAAAAAGGTTTGATAATCAACAAAGGATAAAACAGTTAAATAAACAACCGCACCGACATTTCCGTATGCACCGGTCATACCCGCTATCTGCCCTGTCATGCGGCGTTTAATTAAAGGCACGGTAGCAAATACGGCACCTTCACCCGCCTGCACAAAGAAAGAACATAACATAGCCGCAGCAACAGCAACCCACAGTGTCCACTCGCCCGTTATTTGCGCCATCAGCAGGTAACCAAGCGCAAGACCGGCAGTAAGGATAATAAGCGTAGATTTACGGCCAAACTTATCTGAAATCCAGCCGCCACCGGGACGGGAAACTAAGTTCATAAATGCGTAGGCAGATGCAACCATACCGGCAACCACAGGTGTTAGTTCAAAGGTATCCAAGAAAAATAACGGCAACATGGAAACAACCGCTAATTCCGAACCAAAGGTGGCAAAATAGAGGATATTTAAGACCGCAACTTGCTTGAATTTATATTGATGTATTTCAGGTACAGGTGTGCTAAAAATTGATTTATTTACTTTCCAAACCTGTGACCACTCATATAAATACAGCGTAAATAGGCCGCCATAAATGGAATAAGTGATATTGGCTGAAATCATATCGATATTTGCCGGTGATAATTTCCATGCAAGCAGAGCAAGTGCGGCATACATTGGCACTTTCATTACTAACAGCAGAAAGAAATCGCCTTTAGAGGTTACTTCCATTGCCGTTAAATTTTCCGGTTTAAAATAGGTGGAACCTTTTGGTGTATCGCGAATATTTGCATAAAAGATAAATGCGAATATCAGGCTGATTAATCCTGTCACAGCCATCGCATAACGCCAGCCATCTTCACCACCAAACATCAATGCAACAGTAGGCAGGGTAAAGGCTACAGCTGCACTGCCGAAATTCCCCCAACCGCCATAGATGCCTTCAGCCGTACCTAACTCATTATGCGGAAACCATTCTGAAACCAGACGGATACCGATAACAAAGCCAGCACCAATAAAGCCCAGAGCAAAACGTGCAATAGCAGCTTGTATAAAGGTCTCTGACATGGCAAAGGCAAAACAGGGAATGGCACAGATAGCCAGTAGCGCGGAGTAAACAACTCTTGGTCCGTATTTATCTGTTAACGAACCAATAATAACCCGTGCTGGTATGGTGATCGCCACATTAAGTATTAGCAGTGTTTTAATTTCTTCAGTGGTTAAGCCTAAGCTCTCTTTTACTGCATGCAGTAATGGGGCAAAGTTAAACCATACGGCAAAAGTGATAAAAAATGCCATCCAGCTTAAATGCAGCGTTTTCATCTTGCCCTGAAAAGATAAAATATTAAATGAACTTTTACTCATATTGAGATCCTTTAAAAATATAAAAACAGCCCTCACAAAAAGGGCTCTTTATTTGTTTTAAACTGGTGATTAACAGGCTTCTTTAAGTTGAATCAGCTCATCATCCACCCGAACTGCATAGGTTTTCAATGAATGCTCCGGCGACTCTAAACACTCGCCGGTGATTAAATCAAAGTGCTGTTTATACAGAGGTGAAGATACATAAGTTTTCCCCTGTATTGACCCCATAATGCCGCGCGAAATAACGTTTGCCTGACCAATCGGATCAAAATTTGCAACGGCATATAAGCTCTTATTACGTTGACAGAAAAAGATAGCCACTTGCTCCTTATTAAACTGCACGCAAGTTCCCGCATTTGGGGTGAGATCTTGTTGTTCACAGATAGTTATCCATTCTTGGCTTAATTCAGCTTTCATTTTATTCTCCCTCTATTCTGTTAATTCAATAATTTTAATGGGCTGCGCTGACGCTTTGCTGCTTGGAAAACGCTGCTCTCGCTGAGTTGTAAATGACAGGCTGTTATCAAGCTCTTCACTGTTTGCAAAATGTTTAAAACGTTTCATTTTTTCAGGGCTTTCAATGGTGGTTTTCCACTCACACTGATAATTTTTAATATTTTCCGCCATTTCTGATTCAAGCTCTTCTGCGATATTCAGCTTGTCTTCAATAATCACCTCTCTTAAATAATCCAAACCACCTTCAAGGTTTTCCAGCCATACAGAGGTGCGTTGCAGACGGTCGGCAGTGCGGATATAAAACATCAGGAAACGATCCGTGTATTTTTGTAACATCTCATCAGTGAGATCTGTAGCAAACAGATCACCATGGCGAGGGCGCATACCGCCGTTACCACAGACATACATATTCCAGCCTTTATCTGTGGCAATCAGACCCACATCTTTAGTTTGCGCTTCAGCACATTCACGGGTACAGCCGGAGACACCAAATTTGATTTTATGAGGAGAGCGCAGACCTTTGTAACGGTTTTCTATTTCAATAGCGAAACCGACACTGTCTTTCACACCATAACGACACCAGGTGCTGCCGACACAAGATTTCACGGTACGCAGAGACTTACCGTAAGCGTGGCCTGTTTCAAAACCCGCATCGATCAGTTTTTTCCAGATAATAGGCAGTTCATGCAGTTGTGCACCAAATAGATCAACACGCTGGCCACCGGTTAATTTAGTATAAAGATCAAACTCTTTGGCAACGGAGCCTAATACGATAAGTTTATCCGGGGTGATCTCGCCACCAGCAACACGCGGCACAACCGAGTAAGTACCATCTTTCTGCATATTGCCCAGATAGATATCATTGGTATCCTGCAGCTCGATATGCGCATCTTCAAGCACGTAATCATTCCAGTAAGAGGCTAAAATTGAACCGACTGCAGGTTTACAAATTTCACAGCCTAAACCTTCACCGCACCTATTAAGCATCTCATCAAAGGTTTTGATCTTTTTAACACGGATAATGTCTACTAACTCATGGCGCGAATAGGCAAAATGCTCACAAATATCATTTTTAACTTCAAAACCTAAGTTTGCTAATTCACTATCAAGAACTTGTTTTGCAAGTGATGAACAGCCGCCACAACCTGTTGATACGTTTGTTGAACCTTTAAGTTCAGACATGCTTGTGCAGCCCGCGGCAACGGCTTCTTTAATATCGCCTTTACTAACATCAAAACAGGAACAGATAGATGCGCTGTCCGGCAGGGCTTCAACCCCCAAACCGCTTGCTTGCTCATCCCCTGCAGTTGGTAAAATAAGCGCAGAGGGATTTTCAGGCAGATCCATATCATTAAGCATTAACTGCAGTAATGAACCGTAGGCTTCAACATCACCAACCAATACCGCGCCAACCACTTTTTTACCGTCAGCTGATACGATTAAACGTTTATAAACCTGCTCAATTTCATCATGGTATGTATAAGACTGTGCACCCGCTGTTCTTCCATGTACTTCACCGATACTGGCTACATCAACCCCAAGCAGTTTCAGCTTGGTACTCATATCCGCGCCGGTAAAAACGTGTTTAGCTTCTCCCTTAATATGAGAGGCTGCCACTTTGGCCATTTGATAACCCGGTGCGACTAAACCAAAGATAAAGTTTTCCCATAACGCACATTCACCGATCGCATAAACATCTGCAACGCTGGTCTGGCAGTGGTTATTAATCACAATGCCGCCACGCTCACCAATGGTAAGTCCTGATGAACGTGCTAGCTCATCTTGCGGACGAATACCTGCAGAAAAAATGATAGTGTCTGTTTCTAAAAAGCTACCATCGGCAAAATTCATACGGTAACGACAGAACTCACCCGCAACAATTTCACTGGTCGCTTTCTCGGTATGTACTTTTACACCCAGATCTTCAATCTTGCGACGTAATAAAGCACCACCGCCATCATCTAACTGCACCGCCATTAAACGAGGCGCAAACTCAACAATATGCGTTTCTAAGCCTAAATTAACTAACGCATTACCCGCTTCAAGACCGAGCAGTCCGCCACCGATAACAACGCCAACCTTGCTGGTTTTTCCTGATTCTGTGATACCTTCAAGATCATCAATCGTACGGTATACATGGCAATGCTCCTGATCGTTGCCAGGAATAGGCGGCACAAAAGGAAATGAACCTGTAGCAAGTACCAGTTTATCGTAATCTTCAATACGCCCGCTTTGCGTAACAACCTGTTTATTAGCAAAATCTAAGTCAACCACTTTATCGTTAAGTACAAATTTAATGCCATTTTCCTGGTAGTAAGTTGCATCCGTCAGTGCCAGATCATCTGCACTTTTACCGGAAAAGAAATAACTTAATTGCACACGATCATAAGCAAGACGGGACTCTTCTGAAAAAGTGATCACCTCATAATCAACGCTGTCATCACTGATAATGGTATCAATAAATTTGTGGCCTACCATGCCGTTGCCAACTACAATAATTCGTTGTTTGCTCATAATAGTTATTTCCTTTGTTTTAAAATTTGTTCAGTTTTAAGCTGATAATTGATTAATAACACTGTCTATACAGTTCTGTTGCTGAACCCACTGCAGCTGCTCGGCAAGCGCTACCACTTTTCCGACCATGATTAACGACGGGGATTTGATTTGATGTTTTGCTACCAGGGAAGCGAGTTGGTTGATATCTCCTGTTATCACGCGTTGTTGTGGGCAACAGCCATTTTCAATAACGGCTACCGGAGTAGTTTTAGCAAGGCCAGCTTGTATTAGCTGTGTTTCAATCATCAGTACTTTGCTTAATCCCATATAAAATACCAGGGTATGATCCAGCTTTGCTAAGGCTTGCCATTGAATATCCAGCTCTTTTTCTGCATGGGCGGTAACAAAAGTACAACCTTGTGCAAGGCCCCGATGGGTAAGCGGAATACCGGCATAACTGCTGCAACCAGCAGCGGCGGTAATCCCCGGCACAATCTGCACTTCAATGCCCTGCTTCTTCAGCAACAGCATCTCTTCACCACCACGGCCAAATACAAAGGCATCTCCCCCCTTTAGTCGGCAGACAGTTAAACCTTGTCGCGATTTTTCTATTAAAAGCTGGTTAATATCAGATTGGCTATAACTGTGATCGCCTTTGATTTTACCGACATACAAGGTTTCAGCATCTCTTGGAAAAAGCTGGCGAATCTCCTGACTGACTAAGTTGTCATAAATAATAACGTCCGACTGCTCTATCACTCGAAGCGCTTTAAGGGTAAGAAGATCAGGATCTCCGGGACCGGCTCCCACCAATGAAACCATTCCCAACTGACAATGATTTTTGCTGTTGATAGAAATTGTTTTTTTGGGACGGATATCGCTTGATGTGAAAGTCACAACAGCACTTTTACTCTTTTCAAAAACCATAAGCTAACCCTTGATAAGATTGTTACAGCCCCGTTTAAATATTGTTAACAAAGCCTTTAGCAACGTTATTGCAAAGGCAGTGCCAATAGCATATATTTATCTACAACAAAAACAATAAATAGTTAATATTCAATAAGTTATACCGAACAACATCTGAACAGACAAAAAATAAACGAGTGCTTCAGAGCCTTATTTGTTTAATAAATGTGATCTTTTAGTGCGTATTGCACCAAAATAAAGCGCAATAACTCACTTTGTTCTCCTTTATGATTTAACAGAACCATTGCAGGCATTTTCCTTAGCACTTAAAACATTACTTACCAGTTGATTTAAAAGGAAAAAACAAAAGCAACAAGATTAATATTTACAATTAACCGAACTTGGTGCGCTCTTTGCTCTATATAAAAGAAGAGAGAAAAATTACAGCTATAGAGAGGGCACATGACAATAGAAAAAAGCTTATGGACAAAAACAACCTGTGCATATTGTGGTGTGGGTTGCGGTGTTGAAGCCAAGGTAAACAGTAAAGGCTTGCTTGATATTCGCGGTGATAAACAGCACCCCTCAAATTATGGACGCTTGTGCTCGAAAGGTTTAGCGCTCGGTGAAACAGTAAGCCACGAGGGCCGGTTATTACACCCGAGTATTGATGGTGTTAATACAGATTGGAACAATGCATTAAGCCATGTCGCCACGCAGTTTTCAAAAATTATAGCCGAACATGGGCCTGATTCGGTTGCATTTTATGCTTCCGGACAACTGCTCACTGAAGATTATTATGTCGCCAATAAACTGATGAAAGGTTTTATCGGTAGCGGCAATATCGATACCAATTCTAGGCTGTGTATGTCATCAACCGTCGCAGGACATAAACGCGCCTTTGGCAGTGATACCGTACCAGTCTGTTATCAAGATATTGAAAAAACGGATATGGTGGTAATTACCGGATCTAATCTAGCCTGGTGTCACCCGGTGTTATTTCAACGTTTAAAAGCGGCAAAAGAGCAGCGTCCGGAGCTGTTTATTGTAGTTATCGACCCGCGTAAAACTGATACCTGTGCTATTGCAGATCTGCATCTGCCGATCCAGCCCGGCTCTGATGTGGCGCTATTTAATGGCTTATTAGCTTATCTTGCCGAGCATAAAAAAATAGATAACGATTATATAAACAGATATAGCCAGGGTTTTGCAGCGGCGCTGGCAAGTGCAATTAAAGAGTGCGCCGACCGGAATGAGCTGCTTAATAGACTGGCAGTTAATGAGCAGGATCTTAACTCCTTCTACCATAAATTTTCCAATACAGAAAAAGTAGTGACCATTTACTCTCAAGGGGTCAACCAATCTTCGCAAGGCACGGATAAAGTTAACAGTATTTTAAACTGCCATCTTGCGACCGGTCGTATAGGTAAAGAGGGAACGGGACCATTTTCAGTTACAGGTCAACCTAATGCGATGGGAGGCCGGGAGGTCGGTGGCCTTGCCAATACGCTGGCGGCGCATATGGAGTTTGGCAATCAAGGCGATCATAATTTAATCAGTGATTTTTGGAAGACAGATAATTTGGCCAGCTCACCCGGCCTGAAAGCAATCGATCTGTTTGATGCTATCCACGATGGAAAAATTAAAGCAGTATGGATAATGGCTACCAACCCTGTGGTGAGTTTGCCAAACAGCAGAAAAACAGTAGAAGCATTAAAAAAATGTCCATTAGTGGTGGTTTCTGACTGCATCAAAGATACAGCGACAACGCGACTTGCCAATGTGTTATTGCCCGCGCAAGGATGGAGTGAAAAATCAGGTACAGTGACCAATTCAGAACGGCGCATCTCACGACAACGTCGACTTTTAGCCAGCCCAGGAGAAGCAAAAGCTGATTGGTGGATTATCAGTGAAGTAGGCAAACGGATGGGGTTTGCCAGTGCCTTTAATTATCTTCATGAAGGTGAGGTGTTTGTTGAATATGCAAAAATGACCACGCTGGGTAATAAAAACGGGTTAACTCGCGATCTTAATTTAATCGGTTTAACGCTATTAGATGCGCAAGGATACAGCCAACTGACACCGCAACAATGGCCGGTAAAAATGGTGCAGAATTCCACTGTTCAGCAGAGAATGTTTACCGATAATCTTTTTTTTACTGCCAATAAAAAAGCGCAGTTTATTGCGGTTACGCATAAGAAACCGCTGAATTCCTGCGATCAGAGCTATCCATTGCAGCTTAACAGCGGACGCATTCGCGATCACTGGCATACTATGACCCGAACAGGACTTTCCAGCCGCCTGGGCGCTCATATAACGGAGCCCTTTGTTTCGATCCACCCTAAAGACGCCCAGAAAACACAGTTAATTAACGGTGATCTGGTTGAAGTTAGCAGTGCAAGCGGCTCTGTATTAGTACGCGCATCGGTCTGCAAGTCGGTTAGTCAGGGACAACTGTTTATCCCTATTCACTGGAATCAAACAACCGCAAGTAAAGCCAATGTCTGCGCTTTAATTAAAGCCAATACCGATCTTAATTCCGGGCAGCCTGAATTTAAATCTACACCAGTAAAAGTAACGAAATGGAGTTATAACAGCGAAGCACTATTTTTATGCAGGCAGCCTGTTGAGCTTGCTGAATTTGCTTACTGGGTGAAACAAAAAGTTGCCGACGGTTACCTGTATCACATCGCAGATATTATGTCTCCGCCGGAGTTAAGGGGTAAATTAGCAAACTTAATCGCAAACCATAACGGTAAAAACCTCAATTATTCCACCAGCAGTAACAGCGAGAAACCACTGTATCGCTATGCCAATATCCAGGAACAAAAAGTAGTCTGTGCATATATCCTTGCTGATAATCTGCAAAATCAAGCATTGGATTGGATGCAGAGTTTATTAAGTGTCACGCTCGATCTGACCATTGAACGTTCGATTATATCGGGATTGATAGAGGGGCAATTAGCACAAGGGAAAATATTATGTGCCTGTAAGCAAGTGGGTGATAATATTATCAAAGAGGCGATACAAGAGCAGAAATTAGAGTCTGTTGAAGCCATTGGAAAATGCACTGGCGCAGGAACAGGTTGCGGAAGTTGCCTGCCTGATATTGAAGATCTGCTAAGCGATCATTCTCTTAGTTATAGCGCAGTATAAAGCTGTTTATATAGTACGGCTCTATGATGCGCATCTGTAATCACATTGCAGCTGTTTAATAACAGATTAGTTATGAGTTAGATGATTACGATATTTCCTTTTTAAGGATAGTTACCGAGATAATAGCGCTATCGATTAGCAGCAGGGAATCAAGATGCCTATTAATAAACTAATAATTACTGCAGTTTTACTTTGCATACTGCTGTCACTATTTACCAGCGGATTACTCTCGGCAACCCTGGATTTATGCGCCTTTACTTTATTAATTATTTATCTGTTCAGGCACCAGCAAAGTAAACAGGAATAAGGTTACATTATTAGCTGGATATAAAACAGCGAGCAACTGGCAATGATCACCCAGAGCAAAATACCCAATACAAGGGGTTTAACACCCGCCTCTTTTATTTTTTGAAAAGTGATGCCTGAGCCAATCAGGAATAAACAAAGTACCAGCGTCTGTTTCGATGCTGTAAAAATGCCCTGATAGAGAGAGGTGAAATCAGGCAGAAAATGGGCTGTCAAAATAGCCAAACAATAAAAAAGTATAAACAAAGGGATAGTGATTTTTTTACTGTCACCTTTAAATAATAACGCACTGATAAACGCAACCGGAATAATCCACAACGCGCGCGCAAGCTTAAGGGTGGTTGCTGTTAATAGCGCCTCATCTCCATAAGCTGCTGCAGCCCCGACCACTGATGATGTATCGTGAATGGCGATAGCACTCCACACCCCAAAAGCATGCTGGCTCATATTAAGCAGATGCCCGATCAGTGGAAAAACAAACAGCGCCACTGAATTAAGAATAAAAACAACCGCTAACGCAAGCGATGTTTGATTGCCTTTGGCGTTAATGGCTGGCGCTACAGCTGCAATTGCACTGCCACCGCAAATTGCGGTACCGGATGCGATTAAATGCCCGGTTTTCCGGTCAATGCGTAATACTTTAGTCAGCATCCAGCCAACAATTAAGGTACCGAAAATAGAGATTAAAATCAGCCCTATTCCCTCTTTACTCGCGCTAATAGCTTGCTCTAAGTTAATGCCAAACCCTAAACCGATAATCGAATAAGAAAGCATTTTTTTTGTTAACTGATTAATATCGATATGCTGTGGAACAAGTCCGAGTGTGACAAGCGTAAAGCCAAGCACTAATGCGATCGGGGAAGAGATGAGCGGCGTTAAACACAGGACTGCCACTGCAATAAAGATCAAATCACGTTTTTGCCATTTAGAATTTGCTAATAAGTCATGCATAGTACACCTCGCTTGTAACGAGTTTGTATTGTAACGCAGCTAGTAGTATTCAGTATATTCGAATACCGTTAACAACTCGTTAAGCAATACTTAACGAGCAACATAAATAAACCGCCGCAAAATAAATGCATAGTATGACTTAAGTTAATCACGCCACTTAATCGAGCACCCCATGCTCGGGGATTGTTTTTCTGGGCCTTTTCCTGTTTGTGCTATTTGACGCATTGCATTAACTAATTCAGGCGCGCGCTTGCTAGCATCCCCCATATTGGCATCATCTAGTCGGCCGCGGTATTGCAGCTCACCATGCCGGTTAAAACCAAAAAAGTCTGGGGTGCAGATGGCATTATATTGTTTACCAATGCTTTGTGTTTCATCGACTAAGTAGGGAAATGTAAAACCATATTGCTGAGCAAACTTTTTCATGTTTTCCGGATTATCAGCTTCCACCACCTGATAATCATTGGACATAATGGCTAATACGTTAATACCTTCAGCCATTAGTTGTTTGCTATCTTCAGCCAGGCGTTGTGCAATACGCTGCACATAAGGGCAGTGATTGCAGATAAACATAATAAGCAGGCCTTTATCACCTAAATATTCAGACATCACAAAGTCTTCACCATCGGCATTTTTTAATGTGAAATCAGGGGCTTTCCAGCCAAAATCACAAATAGGAGTATCCAGTAGCATGTTAAATTTCTCCACAATAAATAAACGCCGAATTATTCAATTCAGCGCTTGGGTGATTATTGATAAGCTAAGTTGCTATCCATTATAACACTTGCAGTACGGCTTCTT